>JAPPBA010000136.1 GCA_026705295.1 Candidatus Palauibacter australiensis | reverse complement strand
CGTTGTTCTCGATGATGTAGAGGAGATTGAGGTTGCGCCGCACCGCATGGCACAGTTGTCCGAGTCCGATCGAGAGCGAGTCCCCGTCTCCGGAGACGCCGATATAGACGAGGTCGCGGTTCGCGGCGTTCGCCCCGCTCGCCACCGACGGCATCCGCCCGTGCACGCTGTTGAAGCCGTGGGATTCGGACATGAAGTAGGCGGTCGTCTTTGACGAGCAGCCGATCCCGCTCATCTTCGCGGCCCGGTGCGTGGGGATCGCGAGTTCCCACGCCGCCTCGATCAGCGCCGCGGTGACGGAATCGTGGCCACATCCCGCGCACAGCGTGGACATCACGCCCTCGTAGTCGCGACGCGTGAGCCCCAGTTCGTTCTTCTCCAGACTCGGATGAAAGACCCGCGGCTTGGCGATGTACGTCATGCACCCACTCCTTCGGCGGTCTCCGCCGCGAGACCGAGGCGATCCTTCACACCCGCGATGACGTGGCGTGCACTCAGCGGGAGCCCTCCGTAGCGGAGGATCGAGGTCAGCCGTTCCTTCGAGGCCGGCGTCTCCAGCGTGAGGAGCGACTTCAACTGCGCGTCCCGGTTCTGTTCGATGACGATGTTGAGGTCGTGGGCCTCGATGAAGCGTCCGACCTCGGCGGCGAACGGAAACCCGCGGATCCGCATGTAGTCGAGCCGGAGCCCGTCCTCCGCCTCCATGCGCTCGATGGCTTCGCGCACCGCACCGTCGCAGGCGCCCAGCGTGATGAGTCCGTGCCGCGCGTCCGGCCGCGAGCGGATCTCCGGGGGAGGCACCGCCTCCGCCGCACGGTCGATCTTCTCGGCGATGCGGTCGATGACCTCCTGGTATTCGTCCGGGTCCTCCGTGTACTTGCCGTATTTCGTGTGGCCGGAGCCGCGCGTGAAGTAGGCGCCCTTCGGATCCTCGCCCGGAATCGTACGATACGGGATCCCGTCACCGTCCACGTCCAGGTACCGGTAGAAGGTCTCGACCTCCGCGAGCGCCTCCGCGTCGAGCACCTTCCCGCGATCCGGCCTGTACCCGTCGTCCCACCGGAAGCGGGGCACGACCCAGTCGTTCATCCCGATGTCGAGGTCGGAGAGCACGAAGACGGGCGTCTGGAAGCGTTCCGCGAGATCGAACGCCTGCACGCTGAAATCGAAGCACTCCGCCGGATCCTTCGGGTAGAGGCAGAGGTGCTTCGTGTCCCCGTGCGAGGCGTAGGCGCAGAGGAGGATGTCGCCCTGCTGGGTGCGCGTCGGCATCCCGGTCGACGGGCCGACGCGCTCGACGTCGAAGAACACACAGGGGACTTCGGCGTAGTACGCGAGCCCGATGAACTCCGTCATGAGCGAGATGCCCGCCCCGCTCGTGGCCGTGAATGCGCGGGCTCCGGCCCACCCCGCGCCGATCGCGATGCCGGCCGCCGCCAGTTCGTCTTCCGCCTGCAGGATCGCCGCCTTGCTCCGCCCTGTCTCCTCCTCCACGCGCAGACGCCGGCAATAGGCCGTGAAGGCGTCGACGAGCGAGGTCGAGGGCGTGATCGGATACCAGGCCGCGACCGTCGCGCCCGCATAGACGCAACCGAGCGCCGCCGCCGTGTTCCCGTCGATCAGAATCGATTCGCGCGTGGCATCCATGCCCTCGAGCCGGATCGGCAGGGGGCACTCGAAATTCTCGGCCGCATAGTCGTAGCCGAGCCGGATCGCCTTGAAGTTCGCATCGAGGAGATGACGCTTCTTCTCGCCGAAGGTCTCCTCGAGCAGTCCCCGGATCACATCCATGTCGATGTCGAGGAGGGCGGCGAGCGCGCCCGTGTAGGCGATGTTCTTCATCAGGATGCGCGTGCGCCCGCCGTCGAAGCTCTTCACGCACATCTCGGCCAGCGGGACGCCGAGGAAGGTCACCTCGTCGCGCCGGAGCGTATCCGCCATGGGCCAGCTCGAGTCGTACAGCAGCCAGCCGCCGGGGACGAGTTCCTCGATGTCCTGCGCGTAGGTCTCCGGGTTCATCGCCACGATGAGGTCGAAGTCCGGCGTGCGCGCGACGTGGCCCGACCGGTTCACGCGGATCTCGTACCAGGTGGGAAGGCCCTGGATGTTCGAGGGGAAGACGTTCTTCCCGGACACCGGAACCCCCATCCGGAAGATCGACTGCATGATGAGGCCGTTGGCGCTCGCGGAGCCGGTGCCGTTCACGGTGCCGATCTTGAGCGCGAAGTCGTTCACGCGGTCCGTCTTCCTGTCGGCCTTCATGTCGGCTTCATGTCGGCCATTCCGTCAGGGAGCCACCGAAACGAAGCCGCCCGGCGCCATCTCCTCGATTCCCATCCCCGAGTAGGGATGGTCCGCGTCCTGTCCCGCGTACGGCTTGAGCAGATCGAAGGTCCGCATGTCCCAGGCCGCCGTCGGACAGCGCTCCGCGCACAGCCCGCAGTGGATGCAGAGGTCCTCGTCCTTCACCATGACGCGCGCCGTCTGCGGCAGCGCCTCGGAGACGTAGATGTCCTGTTCCGTGTTCTCGGCGGGCGCCAGCAGCCGCGTGCGGAGATCCGCTTCCTCCCCGTTGTGCGTGATCGTGAGACAACTGAGGGGACAGATGTCGATGCAGGCGTCACACTCGATGCACAGGCTCCCCGTGAAGTGCGTCTGAATGTCGCAGTTCAGGCAGCGCTCGACCTCGGTCAGCGTCTGCTCGAGATCGAACCCCTCCTCGACTTCCGTCGCGATGCTCTGGAGGCGCTGCTCCAGGCGGACGTGCCGCATCTTCCGCCGGGCCGCGTACTCGTAGTCGTTCGAGTAGCTCCACTCGTGGAGCCCCATCTTGGCGCTCACGAGGTTCATGTGCTCGGGCGGACGCTTGCGGATGTCCTCGCCGCTGCAGTAGGCGTGGATGGAGATCGCCGCCTGATGCCCGTGCTCGGCCGCCCAGATGATGTTCTCGGGGCCCCACGCCGCGTCGCCGCCGAAGAAGACGCCCTCGCGCGTCGACATGAACGTCGTGCGGTCGACGACCGCTTCTCGCCACTTGTTGAACTCGATCCCCGCATCGTCCTCGATCCAGGGGAAGGCGGTCTCCTGCCCGATGGCGAGGATGACGGCCTCCGCCGGGAAGAACGCTTCGTCGAGCTTCGTCGCGACGAGCCGTCCCTGGTCGTTCTCGTGCCATTCCACGATGTCGAAGTTCATCCCCCTGAGGACGCCGTCCTCGACGACGAACTCCGTGGGCGAGTGGTTCTCGACGATGTCGACGAGTTCTTCTTCCGCGTCCTCCAGCTCCCAGGGGGAGGCCTTGAAGTACGGCTTCGACTTGCGGGCCATGACCTTGACGTTCGTTCCGCCGATCCGCTTCGAGGTGCGGCAGCAGTCCATCGCGGTGTTCCCGACCCCGATGACGAGCACGTTCTCCTCGATCGAGTTCGTGTGCCCGAAGGCGACGGATTCCAGCCAGTCGATGCCGATGTAGATGTGGTCCGTGTCGTACCGGCCCGGCAGGCGCAGCTCCTTGCCGCGCGGAGCGCCGGAACCGACGAAGACGGCGTCGAACCCCTGCTCCAGCAGCCACTTCATGCTTTCGACGGGCGCGTTGTAGCGAATGTCCACGCCCATGTCGAGGATGTAGTCGATCTCCTCCCACAGCACCTCGGGGGGCAGGCGGAACTGTGGAATGTTCGTCCACATGAGGCCGCCGGGCCGGTCGTTCTTCTCGAAGATCGTGACCTCGTAGCCGAGGGGCATGAGGTCGCGGGCGACGGTCAGCGACGCGGGGCCCGAGCCCACGCAGGCGATCCTCTTCCCGTTCTTCTGCTTCGGGATCTCCGGGAAGCGGGGCGTGATGTCGCCCCTGAGGTCGGCGGCGACGCGCTTGAGGCGACAGATCGCGACCGGCTTCTCCTCGACTCTCACGCGCCGGCATGCGGGCTCGCAGGGGCGGTCGCACGTCCGGCCGAGGATGCCCGGAAAGACGTTCGACTCCCAGTTGAGCATGTAGGCGTCGTCGTACCGTTCCTGGGCGATGAGCCGGATGTAGCCCGGTACGTTGGTGTGGGCCGGGCAGGCCCACTGGCAATCCACGACTTTGTGGTAGTAGTCGGGATTCTCGACGTTCGTTGGCTCCACCGTCTCTCCTCGGGCCGACCCCGCCCGACAGGCCCCACGGCTCCCCGAACCGTGAGTCGCTTGGTGAGATAACCGCCCGCAATCCTAGGGGACGAGGGGAGTTGTCGCCAGTTTTTCGGGTGCCGGCGGCCAGCTCGTTGCTGCGGCGGCCGGAGCCGCGGAAGTTGAGCCCATGCAGAAACAGCCCGTGCACACGGTTGTCGGCGGGGCTCACCTCTTCCGACGAGATACGGCGGCCAAGCTCGGACGGATCGCCGGACGCTACCTGGACCGGTACGCGCCGGACCCGGCCGCTCTGCGGGAGGCCCTCGGAAATCGCCTTCCCCCCGGGACCGCGGAAGCGGTGCGCCGGCGAGTGCGCGCCAAGCTCGAACGGGAGCCGGTCGAGTGCTTTCTGATCGACTTCGAGGATGGGTTCGGCGTCCGGTCCGAGGCGGAGGAAGATGAGGCGGCGGCCACGGCGGCAAGGGAGGTCGCGGCGGGAGCCGCGGCCGGCAGTCTCCCGCCCTCGCTTGGCATCCGCATCAAGTCGCTGGATGAGATCACCGGGGGGCGGGCGTTGCGTACGCTCGAACTCTTCCTTGCCGCGTTCGCGCGGAGCGGGCGCGACCTGCCGGACGGGTTCACGGTGCTCCTTCCCAAGATCATCGCGGCCGGGCAGGTGGAACGGCTCACGGCGGCCCTGAGTCGGCTCGAGACGACGCTCGGTCTGCCGGAGGAGCGTGTGGCGATCGACCTCATGATCGAGACGCCGCAGTCGCTCGTGGCGCCGGATGGACGGATCGCCGTGCCGGAGCTTGTCGCGGCGGCGGGCGGGCGGTGCCGCACCGTGCATCTCGGAGCGTACGACCTCACGGGCGCCGTGGCGGTCGCGGCGGAAGACCAGACGCTGGCGCACCCGTTGTGCGACCTGGCGAGGCAGCTCCTGCAGCTCTCGCTCGCCGGGACCGGCGTCCAGCTTTCGGATGGGGCGACGAACGTGCTGCCCGTCGAACCGCATCGCGGAGAGACGGCGCTCTCACCGGCCGAGCGGGTGGAGAACCTGGCGGTCGTGCACGGCGCATGGCGCCTGCATTACTCCGATGTCCGGCGGTCTCTGAGCCAGGGGTTCTACCAGGGCTGGGACCTCCACCCCGCACAGCTCGTCTCCCGCTTCGCGGCCGTATTCTCGTTCTTCCTCGAGGGTCTGGACGCGGCGGCGAGCCGGCTCGACCGCTTCGTGGCCGTCGCGGGGCAGGCCGTCCTCACGGGGTCGGTGTTCGACGACGAAGCCTCGGGCCAGGGCCTTCTGAACTTCTTCCTCCGAGGGCTCGCGACCGGCGCCCTGACGGCGGAGGAGGCGGCCCGCTCCGGTCTCACCGCCGCGGAACTCGAAACGCGGTCGTTCCGCGCGATCCTCGAGCGGCGCCGCGGGTGATCGCGGCCTGGATCGACGGCGGCAGGGTCCGCATACGCGACGACCTCCCGCGGCCCCCTCTCGAGCCCGGAGAGGCCATCATCAGGGTCTCGATGGCGGGAATCTGCGGGACGGACCTGGAGTTGCTGCGTGGATACCGCGGCTTCTCGGGGATTCCGGGGCACGAGTTCGTCGGACGCGTCGAGGAGGGGTCGCCCGAGTGGGTCGGGGCGCGGGTCGTGGCGGAGATCAACGTCACCTGCCGCTCGCGACATGCCGAGCCGCTCTGCCGCAGTTGCGCGAACGGCCGGCCGACGCACTGCCTTCGCCGCGAGGCGATCGGCATCCACGGGCGTGATGGCGCGTTCGCCGAATGGCTGCGGGCGCCGGTCTCGAACCTGCACCGCGTGCCGCAGGCGCTTCCGGACGAGGTTGCCGTGTTCGCAGAACCGGTTGCGGCTGCCTGCCGCGTCCTGCGGCAGGTCGGGCGCGAGATCGAGCACGGTCGCGTGACCCGGGCGCTCGTCGTGGGTGCGGGCCGGCTGGGGCAACTCGTGGCGCGGGCGCTGGCGATTCGGTTGCCGGGGCTGGAGGTCGCCGGGCGGTCGGAGCGCAACCTGGCGCGGGCTCGCGCGGCCGGGCTCGCCGCCGGGCCGGCCACCGCCGTGGAGGAAGCGGCCTACGATCTCGTCGTCGAATGTAGCGGTGCAGCGGCGGGCTTCGCCGTCGCCCGCCGGGCCGTTCGACCACGCGGAACAGTAATTCTCAAGAGCACGCACACAAACGAGTTATCCATCGACATCTCATCCGTTGTGGTAGATGAGATACGACTGCTCGGGTCCCGGTGCGGGCCCTTCGAGGACGCCCTGGCGGCGCTGGAGCGCGGAGACTTCGAGGTGCGCGATCTGATCGACGACCGGCTGCCGCTCTCCGACGCCCCGGAGGCATTCAGCCGGGCGGCGGAGCCGGGTGTCGCGAAGGTGCTTCTCGTCCCCTGACCCCGGACGGTGGCTTCAGTCGGAGAGTCGCACGGCGCGGACGCGTACGCCGCCGCCTTCGCCGGGGATCGTCCACGCGAACAGGAACTCGTCCCCCCTCCGCACCATGCGTGGAAACCCGCTCGAGCGTTCGCCGGCGGTCTCGGAGATCAGGAGGGGCGCGTCCAGCGAACCGTCCGGATGGACGCGGCGGACGAGGACGCGCGGCGTCTCGTTCGAGGCTTCGAGCCACACGACCGCCGCCGAACCGTCGTCGAGGCGCTCGATGTCCACGCGGCCCAGCGGCAACCCCTCGTCGACCCGGATTCGCGGGCCGAAGGTTGCGCCACCGTCGGCCGAGAACGCGACGTATGCCTGCGGTGTGCCGCCGGCGCCCGTGTACCAGGCCGAGGCCAGCGCCCCCTCGTCGCCGCTCAACTGCGGCCCGTTCACCGGACAGCCGGGGATGACCCAGCCGTCGGTCGAGACCGCAGCGGGCTCGGTCCAGTCCTCCCCCGCCCCGCGAACCACGGCGATGTCGCGGACTTCGGATTCGCTCCGGTCGCGGTAGGCGGCGACCAGACCGTCCCCCACGCGGGCCAGCGCCGTCTGGCAGCACTCGCACGTGCGGTCGTCGAGCAGCACCTCGGGGCCCAGGCGACCATCCGGCGCGAGCGTCCGGAAGCGGACGGACATCGCCCCGCGCTCTCCCCCTCCGGCTCCGGCCAGGTGCTCGCCGCCTACGGCCACGTGCTCGCCGCCCCCGGCATCGCCTGCCATGGCGCGGGCGTCGAGCCAGGTCAGCCCCGCACCGTCACCCCACGGCACCATCGACACAAAGCCGTGCTCGGTCGGCGACGCGTCGTCGTGCGCGCGGAACGGCTCCGACCACGTCATGCCGTCATCCGCAGAGAGCGCCAACATGACATGGTAGGCGTAGGGCGCGTCGGCCACCTTCTCCAGCCAGTGAACGGCGAGCGTCCCGTCGCGCATCTCCACCGAGGACGGAAAGTCGGCCCAGTTCACGAACATCTCTTCCGACGCCCACACGGTTCGCGGCTCGGACCAGCCTCCCTCCCCGCGAATCGCCAGCCGCAGCGCGGGCACGCCGTCCTCCGGCTCGATCCATGTCAGGATCGCGCGACCCTCGGCGCCCACCGCGAGATGGGGTTCGCCGCTCGGGAACGACCGCTCGAACTCGACATCTCCCGGCTCCAGCGACACGTGCCGCTCCGCCTCGCCGGCACACCCGACGAGGAGCACGGCGACGGCGAGCGAACGGACCGGCCGGCCGCCACGGGCTCGCCCGCGCGTTCTCGTGGGGGGTTCGGACGTCCTCATCAGAAGTCGGCAGCCACCTTGGGGACAGACTCGACGCGGATCGTGAGGATGTCGATGTCGTGGTACTGCTGGTGGCGGATGGACGAGGCGTAGTGCCGCAGCAGCCGAAGCGGCGTCTCCGCTTCAACGGGGACCCCTGCGGCCCCCTCGCTGAGCATCGCCAGTTGGTCCTCGACGTTCTTCTCGTCCGTCGTCGCGATGAACTCGAGATCCGCCGCGGGGCCATCGCTGCTCGCGATGAGCAACAGGCTTCGCGCCTCGTCGGTCCCGGCTTCGGTCCCGGTTTCGGCCGCAGCTTCGGCCTCGGATGCAGCTGCGGCTCCGGTGCGGCCGAGGATCTGCATCGTCTCTTCGCCCACCGCACGCAGACGCGTTGCCATCTCCTCGTCCCAGCCCTTGCGCGCCGCGAACTTCACCAGGAAGGCGTCAACCTCCGACCACGTGTCGTCCGATAACCGCGTCTTGAGGCGCGCCCGACGGCCTCCGGTGACCTCGGCGAAGATGGTGAGCAGGATCACCGTGATGCCGCCGACCGTCATGCCGTTGCCGAGGAATTCCTCCCAGGCTCCGACGATCTGCTCCGGGTAGATCCAGTCGAACTGGAAGACGATGCCGAGCCAGAACGCCACGCCGACCACGAGGCCGTTGCGGTAATCCAGCCCCTCCTGGAGCAGGATCTTCATCCCAAAGACGAAGATCAGCGCCACGACGACGATGAAATAGGCCGCCACGACGGGGCCGGGGATCGCGATGATGAGGGCGAGCAATTTCGGCAGGAAGGCGAACGCCGCGAAGACGACGCCGACGCACATCCCGATGGCGCGAGAGGTGACGCCGGTGAGTTCGGCGACGGCGATGCCCACGCCGTAGGTCGTGTTGGGGACGGTCCCGGCCAGACCGGAGAGGAGGTTGCCCGCGCCGTCGGCGGCGATCGCGCCCTGGATGGAGCGGAAGTCGATCGCGCGCGGCCTGCGCCAGGAGACGCGCTGAATCGCGATCGCATCGCCGAGCGTGTCCATGGCGCTCACGAGCGTCACCATGAGGAAGGAGGGCAAGAGAGCCCAGAACTCGGGGCGGAAGCTCAGGTCGAGTCCGGGGTACGCCAGGTCCGGCAGGCCGATCCAGCGGGCTTCGTAGACGCTGGACATGTCGTAGATCCCGAACCCGAGGCCGGCGACGAGCGATCCGGCGACGATCCCGAGGGCCGGGGCCCACAGCCGAAGGGCGCCGGAGAACCGAAGCGGGACCAGGACCGTGACCGCCAGCGTCACGCCGGCCACGAGCGGACCCGCGGCGGTCGGGGCTCCGGCCGGGACTTCGGCGAGCTTCCGCAGGATCATCGGGGTCAGCGTCACCGGGATCAGGATCAGCACGGTGCCCGCCACGGTGGGCGTGAACACCCGGCGCAGGAGCGCCATCCGGGACGCAAGCAGGAACTGGACCAGCGAGGAGGCGATGATCAGCACCGCGAGCATGCCCGGCCCGCCCTGCTCGATGGCCGTGACGCTCACCGCGATGAAGGCGCTCGTGCTCCCCATGATGAGGACGTAGCCGGCGCCGATCCGTCCCACGCTGCGCGCCTGGATCGCCGTCGTGATGCCGCTGATGACGAGCGCCGCGAACACCGCCCAGGACAGGTACTCCGGGCTTCCGCCCGCCACCGTGATCATGACCGTCGGCGTGAGCACGATGCTGGCGAGGCAGATAAGGGCGTACTGGACGCCGAGTCCGGCGGCCATGGGGAGCGGAGGACGCTCGTTCGGCTCGAAACGCACGTCCTGGCGGGCGAGCCCGGGGCCGGAACCCGCCATCAGGCGCCGCCTCCCCCGGCGAGCGCTTCGGCGGGCGCTCCGGCGGACGCTTCGGCCGACGCTTCCGAGCGCCAGCGCTCGGGGTGAGCTTCGAGGCGCTCCACGGCCTCAGCGAGGACTTCGAGCGCGAGGTCGATGGTGTCGAGGTGCGTGCGGAACGCGAGCGCCGCCATTCTCAGCAGGAAGGTTCCATCGATCGTCGTGGAGGAGAGGAAGACCCGGCCGTCGCGGTGCGTTTCTTCGATCAGCGCGCGGTTGAAGGCGTCCGCGTCGCCCGACTCCGGTACCCAGCGGTAGGTGACCACCGACAGCGGCGGCTCCGACTCCACCTCGAACCCGAGTGCCCCGACCTCTCGGTGGAAGTACCGTGCGAGTTCGAGCTTCTCCCGAAGGCAGGCCTTGAACGGCGCCTCCCCGTGAAGGAGGAGCGGCAGCCAAACCCGCAGTCCGCGAAAGTGCTTGGTGAGCTCCGGCGATACGGCGGCCGGAGAGGGCCCCCAGCGCTCGGCCTCGACCGTGTCCTGCAGATAGCTGGCGCCGGAGGTGTGCGCATCCGCCAGGGCGTTCCCGTCGCGGACGAGCACGGCGCCGGTCCCGTAGGGGAGGAACATGCCCTTGTGCGGGTCGAGGACGAGGGAATCCGAGCGTTCCAGCCCCGCCAGCGCGGGCCGCATCTCCTCAAGCAGGGCGAAAAAGCCGCCGTAGGCGCCGTCCACGTGGAACCAGAGATCTTCGCGCTCGGCGACGTCCGCGATCTCCGCGAGCGGGTCGATGGCGCCGATGTCCACGGTGCCCGCCGAAGCGAAGACGAGCCAGGGCCGGAGTCCGCGCGCGCGATCCTCCGCCACGAGTTCGGCGAGCGCGTCGACCCGCATCCGGTATTCCCCATCCAGCGGGACGTCGCGCCGCACCGCCTCTCCCACGCCGGCCATCCTGAGCGCCTTGTGCAGGCAGTGGTGCAGGTGGGGCGAGGAGTAGACGACCGCACGCTCGTAGTCGCGGGCGCGCAGCCCGGCCGCCTCGCGCGCGGTGACGACGGCGATGAGGCTCGCGATCGAGCCGCCCGAGGCCAGGTTCCCGGCGCACGTGGCCGGGTATCCCGCGAAACGGGCCATCCAGTCGAGGATGACGTTCTCCATCTCGACCGCGCCCGGCCCGGTGAACCGTACCCCGGCGTATTCGTTCGTGACGGCCGCGAGATAGTCCGCCAGCGAAGAGGCGTATATGCCGCCGCCGGGGATGTACCCGAGGTGGCCGCCGTGCGAGGGCACCAGTCCCACCCCCACGACGGACTCATCGATCCGGTCGATGAGCCGCCCGATGGGCCGCGTATCGGCCCCGGCGCCCAGTTCCCGGATCTCCGCCACGGAGGACTTGTCGTGCCGGTAGGCGAGGCGTTCGGGGAGCCCGTCGAGGAACCGCTGCGCGTAGCCATGCACCTCGGTCATGAGGCGGTCGCGCTCCCCCGCGTCGGGGTCGAGCGGCCGCGCAGCCTCCTCCAGTTCCAGGATCCGGGACCGCTGCCGACTTGAGATCGAGCGCATGATGCGATCCTATCCCTTTCGTACGGGGCACGCGAGCGTTTCGGCCCGGCAGCCTGTGGCAAACGCCTGGGTCGGCGCCGATAGTGGTGAGGCGCTCGCCTGACAAGGAGCGACGAGGGAGAATCCCGCTTGTATCCGCTTCACAAGTCATCGTGGAGGTACGGTCTCGCGGCCGCGCTCGTCGCCGCGTTCGCGTCCGCCGCCGAGGCGCAGTCGCGCGCGGAACGGGCGGAAGGCTACCTGCGGTCCTTCCATGACCTCAGGCTGTTCAATGGCGCGGCGCTCATCGTCGACGAGGGCGAGGTCCTGTTCGAGGGCGCGTTCGGACGGTCGGACTTCGCGGCCGGCGGCGCCAACGACGCGAGCACGCGGTTCCGCATCGCTTCGCTGACGAAGCAGTTCACGGCCGCACTCGTCCTCAGACTTGAAGAAGAGGGGCTGCTGCGGGTCGACGATCCGGTGGGGCGCCATATCGAGGAGTATCCGCCCGAAAACGCGGACCGGGTCACGCTCCATCACCTGCTCACCCACACGTCGGGGTTGCCGAGCTACACGAACATGCCGGGGTTCATGGACTGGGAGGCGGCGACCCCGTTCTCGCCGGGCGAGATCCTCGCGCTCACCTGGGAGGCCCCCCTCTCCTTCGAGCCGGGCACGGACTTCGAGTACTCCAACTCGGGATACGTCCTTCTGGGCTGGATCGCCGAACGCGTCACGGGGCTGAGCTACGCCGAGGCGCTTCGAACGTACGTACTCGACCCGCTGGAACTGCGCGACACCGGATACGACGGTTCGCTCCGGCCGCCGGAGGGCCACGCGGCCGGCCACACGCGCGACCTCGTCGGCTATCGCCCGGCGCGTCTCATCGATCCGTCCGTGCCCTATTCGGCCGGCATGCTGTACTCCACCGTGGGGGATCTCACCCGGTGGGCCACCCGCCTCTTCCTCGACGGGGGCCTGTTCCGGGACCCGGAGACGCTGGCGCGCATGACGACCCCGGGCCTCGAAGCCGGGGCATACGGGTACGGCGTCGGCGTGCGGGCGCGGGATATCGAGCGCGACCGCGGCGTGCGCACGATCGAACACTCTGGGGGGATCTTCGGGTTCTCCTCGCTGCTGCGCGTCTTCCCGGACCACGGACGCCTCATCGTGCTGCTGGACAACACGTCCTCCGACCTGGGACCGCTCGTGGAGGGTTTGACGAATCTGCTGTGGGGCGCCGAGGCCGTTCGTCCGAAACCGTCGATCGCCGAACGGCTGCTGCCGATCGTCGAGGCGGGCGGGGTCGAGGCGGCGATGACGAGGTACGAGAACTGGCGCCGGACGCGACCGGAGGAATACGACTACTCGCCCGGCCAGATCCTGAGGCTCGCGGGCCACTTCCGGGCGGGCGAGCCGGCCACGGCCATCGCGATCCTCGAGGCCTACGCGGCCGGAACGCCGGAACCCCTCCCCATCGCCATCCGATTCGCGCTATCCGAGCTTCACGAAGAGGCCGGGGCTCTGGAGGCGGCGTCGGACCACATCCGGACGGCGCTCACGTACAATCCCGGGATGCCCCGGCTCCTGGAACGCCTGTCGGAGATGGGCGTCGAACCCGATCCGGCGCTTCGGCTCCCCATCGTGCGGGTGGAGCCCGAGGATCTGTCCATCCTGGTGGGCGAGTACCGGATCGACCCGGCCACGACCCTGACCGTCACGCTCGAGGAGGACGTTCTCATGGCCGCCCGCACTGGCGAGACCGCGTTCCGACTCCTCCCCCAGTCCCCGACCGCGTTCCTGATGCACGGGTCCGCCGTGCAGTTCGTGTTCGAAGTCGCGGAGCGCGTCGCGGGCGCGGTTTCGGTCGTGGAGGCCGACCAGCGCCTTGTTTTCCCAAGAATCGCAAACTGAGTCGCGACCGGCATCGACATGCACGACTTCGCCGTCATCGGACTCGGAGCCATCGGAAGCGCGACCGCGGCCGAACTCGTCCGACGAGGACACTCGGTGGTGGGATTCGACCGCTACAGGCCCCCGCACACGATGGGATCGGCGCACAGCGACACGCGGATGATCCGCGCGGGGTGGTACCACGCGTCGCCGTACATGCCGCTCGTCCGCGACGCCTTCCGGCGCTGGAAGGAACTCGGGCGCTCGTCCGGCCGAACGCTGCTGCGGACGACGGGCGCCCTCATGATGGGGCCGGAAGACGGCCGCGCGTTCGCCGGGGGGCCGCTTCGCGGCGTCGCCGGGCCGGACACCGATTACGTCCCCCTCTCCGTGGAAGAAGTGGTCGAGCGCTTCCCTTGGCTCCGCCCGGATCCCGGCACCGTCAGCATCTACGAACCAGGGGCCGCCATCCTCTCACTGGAAAGCTGCCTCGAGGCGATGCTGGAGGCGGCCGGGGGCGCGGACCTGCGCTTCGACGAGCCCGTGGTCGGCTGGTCCGCTTCGGCCTCGGGCGTCCGGGTCCGGACGGCTCGGGGAGAATACCCGGCGCGGCGACTCGCCATCGCCGCGGGGGCGTGGACTTCGCAACTGCTTCCCGAACTCTCCCTCCCCCTCGAGGTGGAGCGCACGGTGCAGTACTGGTTCGAACCCGCCGGGGAACACACCCTCACGCTCCGCGACGGCCCTGCCTGGGTATGGGAGCTTGAACAGGGGGGTACGTGGTACGGATTCCCACCGACGGAGCGAGGTCTGAAGGCCGGGATGCACTTTCAGGACGGACGCCGAACCGATGTCGAGCGGGTCGACCGTGAGATCGGGGCCTCGGAGACGGAGGATCTGCGATGGCTGTTCGGGCGTTACGCGCCGGGCGTGGCGGGCGCGCTGGCGCACGCGTCGGTCTGTCTCTACACGAACACGCCCGACGAGGACTTCATCGTCGACCGCCACCCGGACCACTCCAGGGTGGTGATCTTCGCCGGAGGCTCCGGGCATGCGTTCAAGTTCACACCCGTCCTCGGGTCGCTGATGGCCGACCTGCTCTCGGACGTGCCGCGCCGGGAACGGTCATACTTCTCCATCGACCGCTTCGAGTAAGCACGGCCGCAGCTGCGGCCCTTGCGGGGACGATCCCGGATCGCGACGGAAGGCCGGCGGCTGCCGCTCGGGGCGTCACGGCTCCGACAGCGGCCCGCTCAGATCGATTTCCAGCGGGTTCCCGCACATGATCCCGGAGGCGCCGCCCGTCTGCCTTCCGGCTGTGGTTGAGACCTCGAGCCGCGTGGACATCGAAATGTCGCATGTGCCGCTCCGCCCGGCCGTTTGGTAGGTGACGGCCCCGGACAGCGCCATGTCGATAACGTTCCGGAACCCGAGCCGGGGCGACACCCTCAAGGCGTACGTGCCGGTTTCCCGGAGGCTCGGAGCGCCGTTCAGCTTGAACGTCCTTCCGTGCGCCGCCTCCACGCAGTCGCGCGGCACCAGCGTGAGATCGACGTGGAACGTAATGTCGCTTTCGCCTTCCGACATCGAGACGGAGGCGGTCAGCGTCGCCTCGCCACCACCCGTACAGGCGCGTACCTCCGGCGGCAGCTCACCCGTCGGATCCAGATTGACATGGTTGCGGAGAGCCCGGTAAAGGGCCTCGCTCTCCTCCGGTGTCAGCCTGTCTCCTCCAGCCCCGGTCGAGTCATCTCCGCAAGCGGCGACAGCAAGGGTCACTGCCAACAGCGCGAACGTGCGCCGGAAGCTGTTCCTCGAATTCATGTCAACCAGCATCCGTGCGCGGATTGGCGGAAGCCCCCGCAAAGCGCAGGAAGAGGGCGGGTACGACGACCATGTTGAGCGTGGTGGATGTGAACAGCCCCCCGAGTACGACGACGGCGAGCGGGGCCTGAATCTCCTTGCCCGGTTCGCCGATGCCCAGGGCGAGCGGGACGAGCGCAAGGCCCGCCGTGAGCGCCGTCATGAGGATGGGACTGAGACGTTCCATGGAGCCGCGGCGGATGCTCGGGCCCAGCCCGGCGCCCGCCGCACGCAGATCCTGATAGCGGCTCACGAGAAGGATCCCGTTCCGCACGGCGATGCCGAACAGCGTGATGAGCCCGACCAGCGTCGCGATGTTCACCGTGCCGCCGATGAGCAGCACCGCGAGCACGCCCCCCGCCAGCGCCAGCGGCAGGTTCACCATGAGAAGGGCGGCGATCCTGGCGCTCCCGAAGGCCCGGAACATGATGAGGAAGATCGCGGCGATCGAGAACAACGAGAGCAGCGTGATGCGCCGCGTCGCCTCTCGCCCGCTCTCGAACTGGCCGCCGTACTGGACGTAGTAGCCCGGCGGCAGTTCGACCTCGGCCGCGACCCGCGCCTGAAGCGCCTCCGCGGCTCCGCCCACATCGCGCCCCGCGACGTTCGCGCTCACGACGATCTTCCGCTGCACGTTCTCGCGGCTGATGGTGTTCGGCCCCAGCGACGGCACGATCGAAGCCAGTTGGGACAGCGGCACCGTGGCGCCCGCCGGGGTCGTCATCAGCGTCCGGCCGATCGCCTCGGGGTCGGTGCGGTGTTCGTCCGCATAGCGCACCACGAGGTCGAACGCGCGATCGCCGTCCCGGATGAGCGATACCTCCTCTCCCTGGAACGCGACATCGACGGCCGCGGCCATCGCCGCCGGGGTGACGCCATGGCGAGCCATGGCGCGGCGGTCGGCGCGGATCTGAAGCTGGGGTATGTCCGCCTGCCGCTCGACGGAGACGTCCACGAGCCCCTCCACCGTCCCCGCGACGGTCTCGATCTCGCCGGCAATATCGCGCAGTTCCCGGAGGTCCGGGCCGAACAGATTCGCCGCGATGGCCGCCCGCGTGCCCGAGAGCATGTGGTCGATCCGGTGCCCGATCGGCTGTCCGATCGTGACGTTGGTTCCGGGAAGTCCCGACAGGTCGTCCCGGAGCGCGGCCATGACCTCCTCCAGGTCGTGCTCCGAAAGGTCCAGCCGCGCGTCGACCTCGGAGGCGTTGGCGCCCTGCGCGTGCTCGTCGAGTTCGGCCCGGCCGGTCCGCCGCGAGGTGGAGACGACGGCCGGGTGCGCCAGGAGCTGCCGCTCCACGCGGGCCCCGATCGCGTCCGACTCCACCAGTGACGTCCCGGGCAGGCTCACGACGGAGATGGTCAGCGTCCCCTCCTGGAACTCGGGCAGGAAGCCGCGCCCCAGCGAGGGCACGAGCGCCAGCGTGCCGGCCAGCAGGAGCGCCGCACCGCCGAGCACGGCGCCGGAACGGCGCAGCGCCCCGTCGAGGACGCGGCCGTACGCACGTTCGATCCCGCGCATCAGCCACGGTTCGCGCGGGCGGCCAAGCGCCCGGTCCCCCGGCAGAAGCATGTGGCAGAGCGCCGGCGTCACCGTGACCGCGACGAGCAGCGACGAGAGAATGCTCACGATGTACGCCAGTCCCAGCGGCCGGAGCATGCGCCCCTCCACGCCGGAGAGGAAGAAGAGCGGGACGAAGACGATGGAGATGATGAGCGTGGCGCTCAGGATCGGGGTCCGGATCTCCCGCGCCGCGTCCCGGACGAGGGCCAGCGGCCGGCGGCGGCGCTCCGGCGAGCGGCGACGGTCTTCGCGCAGGCGGCGGTACACGTTCTCGACGACGATGATCGCGTCATCGACCAGCGCGCCGATGGCGATGGCCATGCCGCCCAGCGTCATCGTGTTGATCGTACCCCCGAGGAGCCGCAGAACGATGACGGCGAGGGCCAGCGAGAGCGGGATCGCGAGCGCGGAGATCGCCGTCGTCCGCAGGTTCCACAGGAAGAGCAGAAGCACGGCGATGACGAGCAACGCACCGTCGCGCAGGGCTTCGATCACGTTGTCCACGGCAAGCGATATGAAATCGGCCTGTCGGAACACGGATCTCTCGAAGGCCACGCCCGCCGGAAGTTCCGCTTCGATCTCGTCCAGTTCGGCGTCGATCCGCTCCGTCAGCTCCAGCGTGTTGGCGCCGGGCTGCTTCTGGATCGAGAGCACCACGGCGGGCTCCGCGTTCACGGAAGCGGTGCCGAGCCGGACGCGCGGGCCGATCCGAACCTCCGCCAGATCCTCGATGAGGACCGGTACCCCCTCCCGCACGGCGACGACGGTCAGGCCGATCTCCTCCAGGTCACGCGCGCGACCGATGCCGCGGATCAGGATTTCGCGGCCGCCCGACCGATAGACGCCCCCGGACGCGTTCCGGTTCGATCCGGCCGCCGCCTCCAGTACCTCGTCGAGCCCGACGCCGTACGCGAGCAGGCGTTCGGGCCGGATCAGGACCTGGTACTGGCGGACCTGTCCGCCGATCGACACCACCTGCGAGACACCGGGCACGGCGAGCAGCCGGCGCCGCACGGTCCAGTCCGCGGCCGTCCGGGCCTCCATCAGTTGCGCAGCGGACGCGCTCATGCCGACGAGCAGGATCTCGCCCATGATCGAACTCACGGGCGCGAGCACCGGGGCGCTCACGTCGTCCGGCAGTTGGGCCGTGGCGAGCTGAAGCCGCTCGTTCACGATCTGCCGGGCACGGAGGATGTCCGTCCCCCAGTCGAAATCCACCCAGACGATGCTGATCCCCTGCGCCGAACTCGATCGGACCCGGCGCACGCCGGCGGCACCGTTCACCGCCGTTTCGATCGGGAAGGTGACCAGACTCTCGACTTCTTCCGGGGCCAGTCCGTGCGCGTCGCTGAGAACCGTCACCGTGGGAGCGGTGAGGTCGGGAAACACGTCGACGGGCAGCGTGGCGCTCACCCATCCCCCGCCCGCCAGGAGGAGGACCCCGGCGGCCACGGCGAGAAAGCGGTTCTCCAGCGAGGCGTGGACGAGACGGTCCAGCAGGCCCTGCAGGAGGCCTGACCGGTCTTCCGCCGGTCCGGGAGCGCTCATCCCGGCGGACTGGTGTACACTAGTGCGGATGTCCGTGGTCCGAGATCTCCACGTCACCGAGCGAGGCCAGCCTCACCTGGTAGGCGCCCACGGCGACGACCTGCTCCCCGCTCGCCACTCCGGAGTGAACGATGGTCCACGAGCCGTCCGAGGGGCCGGTCTCCACCACCCGCCGCTGGAACGCTTCGCCGCCGACCTTGACGTAGACGACGTAGAGCCCGTCCTCGTCCAGGATCGCGGGCGTCGGGACGGCCACCCCCTCCACGGGCTCGCCGAGGAGCAGGTGACCTTCGGCCAGCATCCCCACCTTGAGCACGCCACCCGGGTTCGCCACCGCAAAGCGGACCGGCAGCGTCCGGCTTCCCGCATCGATGATGCTGCCCACCGACACCACGCGGTCGGCGGCGTGCGCATGGCCCGCGCCTTCGACGGTGAACCACGCGCCGCGGACTTCGCTGGCCGCCTCGGCGTGGCGCGCAGGAACCCGTGCGACGAACCACAGCGTATCGGGACGCACCACCGTGAAGGCGTGCGTCCCGACGGCGACGTGCTCGCCGGGCGCCACGTGGCGATCCGCGATCACCCCCCCGATCGGACTCCGAAGGCGGTAGACGTGCGGGTCGGGACCGCCGTCCCCGTCGGCGGAGAGAAGGCCTCCCACGGCCTCGAACGCCGCCCGGGCCACGTCGAGGTTGTGGCGCGCCTCCTCCAGGCGACGCCCGGCGATGGCGCCGGCAGAGAAGAGACGCTCCGCCCGGTCCGCCTCGCGCTCGGCGTCCTCCACATCGGCCCGCATGCGGGCATACGAGTCGTCGATGCTCGTGGGGGCGATCAGCGCCAACGTCTCCCCCTCCAGCACCGCCTCACCTGGGGCGGGCGATGGCCCCTGAACGAGCACGAGGCCTTCCGCCGGCGTCGAGACGTGCGCGAGGCCGCGCGCGGGGGCGGTGACCTCCCCGGTCACCGGGATCGAGTTCGGAATCCGACGCGTCTCCGCGACGGCGACCTCGAACGGCATCGCCCACTGTTCTTCCTTCAGGAGCGCGATCAGCCCCGGAGGCGGCTGCTCTTCGTCGTGCGGGAGCGTCTCTTCACTCGCGAACACCTCCAGCTGTCCCACCGGGAGCGCGTGGTCCGCGCCGCGGGCCGTGAGGGTCAGGTCCGCCCGCCACGTCCCGGTCGCCGTGAGGGTCGGGCTCGCATGGTAGATTCCAGGGGTCGCCGGGGCCGGGAGCACGATCTCTTCGCGGGCGCCACCGGGTCCCCGCAGCAGGAGCACGAGGCTCCCCTCCCGCACCGGCTTCCAGTCCGCCAGCCAGGTGAGGTGGATGGCCCACGGCTCGCTCGCGACGCCCCGGACGTGCGGCGGGTACTCGACGAAGAGTTCGAGCGACTCGGTCCAGTGCGTCACCGCGCCACCGCCGGCATGGGAATGAGTGGCCACCACCTCGTCGGCGGGCGGCGAATCGCACCCGGCACTGGAGAGCGCCGCCACCATGGCGATCGCCCGATTCACGCGCATGACACCTCCCCGGCTGCGAACCTGTCCCGTCCGTTCAACGTTGCCCGACCCCCGCCCGGGGGCCAGAGCGGCCGAAACCTCGACCCGGGAGCCGCCCGTATTGTACCTTGGAGCGTACATCATGCGCGGAAGAGGAAGACCTGATGAGAAAGATCGCCATCGCCGTGGCCGTGATCGTCATTCGGAAGCTGCTCAAGAAGCTCTGACGGCGGAACGGAATACGCTCGATTCCCGCTAGTCCGGGGAGGGTCCGATCCGTCCCGGCCTCATCGCCGTCAGGAACTTCACGGGTCTCAGCGCCTCACGGTCGTACGAGAAGTAGATGAAGAATGGCCTGCCCCGCATCTTCCCGCGCTCGACGAAGCCCCAGTACCGCGAATCGAGGCTCTCCTCCCGGTTGTCTCCCAACATGAAGTAGCGTTCCGCCGGCACCACGAGCGGTCCCCAGTTGTCCCGCGTGGGCTCGTACTCGCCCCGCTCCGGGTCCGGGATCAGGTGCTCCAGCTGCCACTGCATCCGGGGATCCCCTTCATCCAGCTGTCGAGGATTCCGGCGGACGTAGGGTTCGTCGACGGCGACGCCGTTCCTGTAGAAGACGCCTCCCTCCATTCGGAGCGTGTCGCCGGGCAGACCCACGGTACGCTTGACGATATCCATCCCCGGAGAATGGTCCGCCCTGAACACGATGATGTCCCCGTACTCCGGCTCGGCGTATCCCGGTACGCGGGCACTCGTGAACGGGATCGGCGCACCGAGCGACGTCTTGTTCACGAGCAGGAAATCGCCGACCAGGAGCGTCCCCTCCATCGACCCCGACGTGATCACGAAGGTCGCCAGCAGGAACGTCCGGAAGAAGATGAAGATGAGGAACGCGACGAGCAGCGTGCGCGCCCAGTCGCGGAACCATTCCGCGCTGAACGCCGCTGGGGATGGGGGGCGTTCCCGCGCTTCCGCGGCTTCGTCCGCCTCTCCGGTACGGCCCTTCCTCTTGCGGCTTCGTGCCATGTTTCGGCGTGCTCGTTGCGGGGATCGCCGGCGCGCCGGGCGCCGGGCGTCATCGTCGGTTGCGGCGGACGCTACTCTGCGGCCATCTCACCCGCCACGCAAACGCCCGGCGCTTCGGGCAGCTCCGGCCGGCGCCGCAAGCCGTACGGACCGTCAGTCGGGCCGGGACCCTATTCGGCCGGGTCTCATCGCCGTCAGAACCCGAAACGGATCGAGTGCGTCCCGATCGTACGAAAAGTAGATGAAGAACGGCTTCCCCCTCATCTTCGCGCGCTCCACGAAACCCCAGTAGCGCGAATCGAGACTGTCGTCGCGGTTGTCGCCAAGCATGAAGTAGCGCTCCGCGGGAACTACGAGCGGTCCCCAGTTGTCCCGCTTCGGCCGGTACTCGCTTCGCTCCGGATCCCGTACCAGGTGCTCTCTCTGCCACAGCATCCGGCTGTCTCCGGCATCCGGCCGGCGTGGATCGCGGCGGACGTAGGGTTCCTCGACCTCGACCCCGTTCCGGTACAGGACGCCGCCCTGCATCCGGAGCGTGTCGCCGGGCAGGCCGACCGTGCGCTTCACGAGGTCCATTCCGGGAGAATGGTCCGAGCGGAAGACGATGATGTCGCCGTGGACCGGCTCCACGTAGCCCGGGATGCGAACCTCGGTGAACGGGATCGTGGCGCCCAGGGCAAGCTTGTTCACGAGCAGAAAATCGCCGACCAGGAGTGTGTTCTCCATCGATCCGGAGGAAATCACGGACGTCGCCAGGAGAAACGTCCGGAAGAAGAGGAGACCGGCGGCTGCGACGATCAATGATCGAGCCCACTCCCTCGCCGACTGCTTGGCGTCGGGCCTCTTGCTGCTCTTGCTTCGCTTCCTGGCCATACCTTCGGACCTTCCGTTACGGGAACCGCCGACGCTCGGCATCGTTACATGAGGCCGTCGGAGTAGATGTGGAGCCGCCAGAGGCTGCCGCCGCGGACGGCGCGGGCGATGTCGATGCGAAACAGCCCGTCCATGAGCGACAGGCCGACCCCCACGCTCGACAACCAGCCCTTCGTGCCGAAGGCATCCACGGAGCCCGTCCAGCCCGCGTCCCAGAACCCCGTGATCCGGATCGGGCTGCCCCCGATGTCGTACGCCGGATCGCCGATCCGGAAACCGCGCCCCAGCTCGAACCGGCCGAACCAGAAGCTCTCGCCTCCGGTCGACACCGGGTCGAAGGCCCGCAACGTGTACGATCCGCCGAGGTGGAAGCGACGCTGTGGGGGCGGCTCCCCGAACACTCTTCCCGCCCCACCCTCCAGCGCCAGCGACCACTCGCTCACGGGGAGTTGAAGCGCGGCGGAGACCGCGGCACGGCCGTAGAGATCGAAGTCGCCCGTCGCGGCTTCCCCCCAAATGGAACCGCTCAGGATCGGTGTGCCCGGATTCACCGACGAAAATGCGCGCAGGCGGCCCGAGACGCCGACGACGTCGCCGCGGGCGGCCACGATGTTGTCCGGAAAGACCGCATCGCCGAAGAGGTTCGGGAGCGAGGCATCGCTCTGCTTCACCGCGTTCCGGTGGCGCTCCGCGAAGAGCGCGCCTTCCACGCGGGTCCGCTTCCCCTGGCGGCTCGCCGCGACCTCGAAGCCGGTCTCCCGGAAGTAGAGGCCTTCGTCGTACCCCATGACGAGGCTGTTGAAGGAGTTGCCGAAGGAGAGCGGACGGCCCCAATCGCCCAGGTCCGTGAGGCGCCGGTACGCCGTGATCCCGAAACCGCCCGTCGCCGTCTGCCGCCGCCACCCGACCTCCACGCCGGGCTCCCACTCCGGGATGCCGATTCGCGGCGTGACCGCGAACTCCGACACGACCCCGGTCGGTACCGCGAAGCGCGCGCTGAGCGACAGCCCCTCGACGCGGTTGTAGCGGAGCCTGCGCAGACCCGGAGCGAGATCCAGGCGGGGGCCCAGAGCCATGGCGGCGGGGATCTCCAACGAGGACAGGCGATCCTTCAGGTCGTCGAGTTCCTGCGCCGCGAAGGCGTCGACGGTGGCGGAAAAGAGCGGCTCCGGCAGTTCCCGGGACGCGGGAAGCTCGTCGAGAGGCGGGACGATGATCACGATGGGACGGGCCCTTGCGGGGAGTGAATCGGCTTCCGCCGTCAACGGATCGTCGCGGATTCCCTCGACTCGCGCCCCTTCTCCCTCGTTCGCCTGGATCCGCCCCTCTTCGGCGTCGATCTCCTCGTCGACCCACCGCGTCCAACCTTCCGGCAGATCCTCCCCCGGATCGAGCAACGGTTCGCGATCCACGACGTAGTCCTCGAAGGTCCATTCGTAGCGGACCGGCATGCTCGCCAGGTCCGCCATCGTGGCGACCGCGTCGAAGGCCATGCGATTCGGGAGCCACCAGCGGAGTTCCTGGAGTCCGTAGTCGATCGTGATGAACTCGACCCTGGCGCGGATCGGCTTCACGAACCCGGGGACGTCTTCCGCATCCTCCGGTTCTTCGCGGTCGAAGTCGTACTCGATCGCCGGGCGGTAGGCGGCGCGCGTGAGGACCCCTTCGTCCGCGTCGAACCACAGCGAGCCGGCGATGCGGTCGAAGCGGGCCTCTCGCGGCTCGACGATGGCCTCGATCAGCGTCACCGTGCGGTCGTCCCCCGGGAAGCGGATGCGCAGCGTGTCGCCGGAGCGGTAGCGGTAGTGATAGGCCGCGGTATCGGCCAGCGGATGGAGGGCCCACTCCGAACCGACCGTCACGTGCTCGCTCGCCGGATCGATCATGTCGAAGTCGAGTTCGAACGCGTCGTCGTCGCGGAGATCGTCCTCGAATTCGACGCCCAGACCGACGATCGGCACCCCGCGCCGCACGCCCAGCCAACGGACGATGTGTTCGCCCTCCGCCGCCCAGCGCAGGCGCGCGGCGCGCTCCTGGTGGAACATCGCCCGCTCCCGGCGCAGGGCCGCGCCGCCCAGCCCGGCGTAGATGCGCTCGCGGAAGGTCGCCTCGAAGCTCGTCAGCCCGTCAGCCCGAGCTTTGCGCTGGGCCATGGCGCGCCCGATCAGCCCCGCGATCCCCTCATCGGCGTAGGCGTCGGACGGAATCGGCCGCGAGACGGAAGCGGGCGGTTCCTGGAGGGCGGACGCGTCGAACGCGAAGCCCGCGGCAGCCCCCATGCACATCGCCAGCGCCACCAGCCCCCGGTAAGCGCCCTGCTGCGTTCGGTCCAAGAGCGATCTCCAGTCCAGAGCCAGCGGTATCGAGGCGCGCGCCTCGCGGTCGAGGGCGGGACACAACACCGGGCCGGCGACCCATCCCGATGGGTGCCGGTACGTCTATGTTTGGGTAGACGTTTCAACCTTCGCCCGCGTCACCGGGAAAGAAGGCGCCCGCGTCACCGGGGAGAATAACGAGTGGGTCTTTACTCCGAACACATCTTTCCGCGTCTCATGGAGAGCGGACTCAAGGGCGACGTGCATCGCCGATATCGGCGCCGCGTGCTCTCCCGCGCGAGGGGGAACGTGCTCGAAGTCGGCTTCGGCACCGGCCTCAATCTCGAGTTCTACCCGGCGTCGGTTCGCCGCGTCACGGGGATCGACCCCGCGGCCGTGCTCGAACGCCGCGTACGCGCCCGCGTCGCCCGTGCCCCCTTCCCCGTCGAGCGCGTAATCCACGACGCCGCCGACCGACTGCCCTTTCCGGACGGACATTTCGACACCGTGACGAGCACCTGGACGCTGTGCTCGATCGAACGGCTCCGGGACGCCCTCCTCGAATTGAGGCGCGCGCTGAAGCCCTCCGGCGAGTTCCTCTTTCTCGAGCACGGACGGAACGATAAGGGCTGGGTTTCGCGCCTTCAGGACACCCTGAACCCGATCCAGAACTTCGTCGCCTGCGGCTGCAACATAAACCGGAAGATCGACGCCGAGGTCGAGGACGGCGGTTTCCGGATCGCCGATCTCGAGCGTTTCACGATGCCCGGGGTGCCCCGGGCGCTGGGTTCCGTCTACCTTGGCGTGGCCAGGCCGCGGAGCGGCGAACGCCTCGCAGGGCCCCGGCGATCACAGCCGTGAGCGCTCAGCCCTTCAGCCTCCTCGCGGCGAGGACGGCGCCCGCCGAGCCCGCGGCGGCCGGGCCGAGCAGGAAGAGAAGCGCGAGGCCCCAGTGGCCGGACGGAGGATCCGTCACCGTCACCCAGACGCCGACGACCCCCAGCAGGGCCAGGCTCCAGCCCGGCGCCAGGCCCCAGAGGAGGGGACGCGCGCCCCGGTGCCAGCGCGCGAGACCGAAACCCGCGGCGAAGTACAGGAGACCACCGAGTCCGATGAGCCCGGGGCCGGGTCCCAGGGGCAGGTCTCTGAACACGAGCGCCAGCCCCGCGAGGCCGGCGAGGAGACAGACGATGACGGAAACCAGGAGCTTCAGTACGGCTCTCATGGCGTGCGAAGATGCGGCGAGATCCGCGCTTTCTCAAACGGCTCCGGCGGGGGCCCTTCGCCGCCGGGCGGCGGCGGTCGCCGTCGCGCTCGCGGCCGTCGGCCACCTGATCGGCGCCTCGGCGGCAACGGGCCAGGATGCGGGTTCGCAGGATCGTCCGGCACCGCCCGCGCCCGCGCGGGCCGTCAATCTCGAGGAGCTGGCGTGGATCGCCGGCCACTGGGGCGGGGATGCCTTCGGGGGACAGATCGAGGAGGCGTGGTTCAGCCCCGCGGGGCGCTCGATGTCCGGCTCCTTCCGCCTCGTCCGCGACGGTCTCGCGATCATGTACGAGCTTCTGCTCCTGGAGCAGGACGATGACGGTGAGATCTACTACCGATTCAAGCACGTCTTGCGGGGCTGGGAGCCGGTGGAGGAGACGCGGCTCGAATACCGGCTCACGGCTCTGGAAGACCGCAAGGCCACCTTCCGGAGCACGGCGGAGGCGCCGCCTCCAAACGCGCCCTGGTGGTTCACGTACGAGAGCCCTACGAGCACCGAGCTGATCGTAACCATACATGGCAGCGGAGGCGGAGATCCGACCGTCCTGTCGATGACGAGGCGGTAAGGCCGTATCTTTCGGGCGACGGAAGGCGTTTATCGGGGAGAGGGCCGGACTCGACCGGGGGACCGTATGAGTGCATTGGAGTCGGCGTTGGAGTCGGGAAGCAGATGCGCCCGCTTGGCGGCGCTGACCCTCGTCGCGGGAGGCGTGCTGGCGGGTTCACCGATTTCGGCTCGGGCGCAGGAAGAGACGGAACGGGAGACGGCGGAGCTGATCGGGCAGGTGGTCAGCGCCTCGACGGGACTCCCGCTCGAAGGGGCCCGCGTGATCCTCCTGGGCTCCGGCTACGGGGCGATCACCGATGCCGAAGGCAACTTCCGGGTCCCCCAAACCTGGGCCGGCAGAGACTCGGTCGAAGTGCGATACATCGGCTACGAGGCCGGCTACACCGTCATCGACCTCGAGCCGGACCAGACGACGCGCGTCACGCTGACGCTTTCGAGTAGCGTCATCCGCATCGCGGATCTCACGGTGGAGGTACGGCAGACCCGCCGTGCGCGGCACCTGGAGGGCTTCTTGGAACGCATGGAAAAGGGGTTCGGGACCTTCTTCACGCCGCGGGACATCATCAACCGTAACCCGCGCATGCCCAGCGACCTCCTGCGCGGCCTGCCGAACGTCTCCGTGGGCCGGATCGAATACGGGAGAGCGGAAATTTTCCTTGGAGAAGGCGCTCGGCTCGGATGTCCGCCGGCGCTCTACCTGGACGGGATGTACCAGGCGGGGATGCAATTCGACGATCTCGAGAGGGAGGTTCTCGGCGCGGTCGAGGTCTACAGGCGGGACGTGGAGACGCCGATGGAGTTCATGCGCACGGGTTCGACCTGCGGCGCGATCGTGGTCTGGACGCCGGACGGCGCGGGCTTCCTGGACTGGGCCGGGGAACTTCCCCCCTTCGAATAGCAGGGCGCGAAAAGCCCCCGCGTCAGTCCCGCCCGCCCGCGGGCTCGCCGTTGAGGGTCAGCGTCCATTCGAGTTCCATGTCCTCCCGGAGCGAATGGTAGACAGAGCAGTAGCGTTCGAACGAGAGCATCACGGCCCGACGAGCCTTGGCTTCGTCCACCTTGCCGGAGACATGGAAGTCGAACCGGAGACCCTTCACGTAGCGCGGCACCGTATCCGCTCTGCGCGCCCTCGCCCGGACCGAGAGCCCGGTGAGTTGCTGGCGCCCCTTTTCGAGGACGACCACCACGTCGATCGCGGCACAGGCGGCGACGGACTCCACCATCAGGGCGACCGGGCTTGGGGCGATCCCCTCGTCCCCGTCGATTCGCGTCTCGTGGTCGGCTCGGTCGGCGCTGAACTTGAGGCCGCCGTCCCACCGGACCTGGATTCCGTCCCTGTTCATCTCGATCTCCGTGGCTGGTGTCGGACTTCGGCAACATAGTACAACGTGGCCGGCAGCTCGTGGCAAAGCGCTGCGCCAGCGCCCAAAGTGGGCAGCTGAACCGCTGAAACCGCCCCGGGATGGAGGGCGTAGGGGCTTTTCGGGAGGTGCGACATGTTTGAGTTCATCGGGAATTTCCTCTGGCTCGCCATCGCCGGCGCCGCGTCGATCGGCGGCTTCGTGACCATGAAGAGGTTCGTACACAGACGATTGCGCTTCGTGGACGGCGTTCATCGGCGCGGTATCCCGCTCCTGGCCGGGATCGCAGGCGGCGTCGTCGGATTGTTCGCCGCGGCCCTGCCGCTCGTCACTCCCCTCACGGCCGTTCTGTTCGGGATCGGGGTCGGTACCGGCGTGGCGGCGGGCCGCAGGGAGATCAAGCGCCTCCCGAGCCCTTGACCTTCTCCGCAGACCTGCTGCGCCTCACAACCATCCTCACGGACTTCGTCGCCACGAACTCCGTGAATCCGACCCTCGTGGAGGGGGCGCCGGGCGAGACGGAGATTGCGGATCTCACGATCCGGCACATGCGCGAGGCGGGTCTGGAGGTGACGCGGCACGAGCCCGAGGCGGGCCGGCCGAGCGTCGTCGGGCGCCTCGCGGGGGCCGGGGAAGGGCCGGCGCTGATGCTGAACGCCCACTACGACACGGTCGGCGTGGAGGGCATGGAGGCGCCGTTCTCGCCGAGCATACGGGACGGGCGGCTCTACGGGCGGGGCGCCTACGACATGAAGGGGGCGCTGGCCGCCTGTATCGAGGCCGCCCGGCTCCTCCGCGAATCCGAACCGCGCCTTGCCGGCGACGTTCTCGTGGCCGCCGTGGCCGACGAGGAATACGCGAGCCTGGGCACCGCGGACCTGCTCGAACGGCGCGCACGCGGGGAACTGGCCTTCGACGCCGCGATCGTCACCGAGCCCACGGCGCTGGACCTGTGCGTGGCCCACCGCGGATTCACGTGGATCGAGATTGCGACGGGGGGGCACGCCGCCCACGGCAGCCGCTATCGGGAAGGGATCGACGCGAACCTGCGCATGGGACGCGTCCTGCACCGGCTGGAGGCGTTCATAGAGGAACTCCAGTCCCGGCCGGGGCACCCGCTTCTCGGTCCCCCTTCGATGCACGCGGCGCTGGTGGAGGGCGGGAGCGGGATCAGCACCTACGCCCCGCGCTGCACGCTCAAGGTCGAGCGGCGCACGGTGCCGCCCGAGACGCGGGAGTCCGTGGAAGAGGAGATCGCGGCTCTGATCGAGGATCTGCGGGCGGAGGACCCGGATCTTGAGGTCGACTGGTCGACCTTCTTCCACCGCGAACCCTTCGAGACGACGCCTGAGGCGCCGGTCGCGGCCTGTGTATCGCGCGCCGCCCGCGCCGTGCTTGGCCGCGCGCCGGAGGTCATTGGGGACTCCCCGTGGATGGACTCCGCCCTGACGCAGGCGGCGGGTGTGGACAGCGTCGTGATCGGCCCGCACGGCGCGGGCGCGCACGCCGACGTCGAGTGGGTGGACCTCGAATCGTGCGCGAGGCTGGCCGAGATCCTCGCCGGGGCTGCGGCCGACTACTGCGGCTGAGCTGGCAGGCCGCAGCGTCGGCTTAACGTGCGAACAGGTCTTCGACGGCCAGTCCCATCCGCAGTTTTCGTTCTATCGCCCCCTGCCAACCCGCCGGACGCGCATCGAACAGGTTGTCGACCCCGGCCACCAGCCTGAGGCTTCGCCCGAGATCGACGGAGGTCTGCAGGTCGATGGCCACGAACCGCTCCTGCGTGCCGATCCTCGCTTCGTTCCCGTCGGAAGCGGTTCCGATGATTGGCGCGGCGCCCGTGAGGTGTGCGGTGGCATCCAGCCGAAACCCGGAGAGGGCTTCGGCGGTCCACGCGGCCCGGGCGCGCGCCGAGTGTCCGGCACGCCGGTCCAGCGGGAGCCCCGAGTCGACCGCGTACGCATCGAGGTACGCGTAGCCCGCGGCAAACTCCATCCGATCCAGGACGGCGCGGAGGCTGAACTCGAACCCGCGCGTGACCGCGTCCGCGACGTTCCGGGGGGAGAGGATGAGGAGACCGCTCTCGGTATTCCCGACGAACCCCGGCTCGATGAGGTTCCGGATCCGGTTCGAGAAGGCCTCGACTTCGATCCTGAGGGTCGACGCCGGTTGCCAGTCCACCCCGCCGGAGATGTTCCACGAGCGCTCCGGATCCAGCTCCGGGAACCCCTGAAGGACGTAGCCGCCCCCCACGTTGACGAAGTTCCACGCCAGCTCCTTGAAGGAGGGCGCCCGGAAGCCGCGGGCCAACGCTGCCCGCAGATGCACGCGGGCGCCGGCGCGCCGAGTCACGCCCACGGTGGGCGAGAGGTTTGAGCCCCAGCGATCGTTCCAGGTGAGGCGGGCGCCGCCACTCAATACGGTGCCCCCGAGACGCCAGGCGTCCTGCGCGAAGAGCGCGAGCTGCCGGTCGGCGGCGCGCTCCTCGATCAACTTGGCGGGCGACCGAATCGCGCGGCTCGCGACTTCGAGACCCAGGTCCACGGAATGACCGCCCAAGGCCGCGGAGTATCCCGCGGCGCCCTTCGCGAGGCGCTCCCACTGGGTGGCTTCGCCGTCGTCGGCGATGGGAGCCTCTCCACGGGCGCTTCGGTACAGGTGCTCGTATTCCTGGAGAAAGAGACTTCCGCTCCACGTTCCGGGACCCAGCGGCCGGCGCGCCTCGACCCAGCCGGAGAACCCCGCGTTATCGTTGAACCCGGAGAAGGCGCCGCCCACCGGCCAGCGCTGCCGCTCGCGAAGGTACGTGGCGGTAGCGCGTACGTCCCAAGCGTCCGAGGCCTTGAACTGAAGGCGGGACCGGAAGTCCCAGACGCGCGCGAAGGCGCTCGGGCCCGCATCGGCGAGCCCCGGGATCCGATCCTCCTGGCGCCAGCCGCCGGTGATTCGATAGCGGAGACGGCCTCCGCCGCTTGCCGACGCCTCGGCCTCGCGGCGTCCGGCGCCACCCGACAGGGCACGCGCGTCGACCCGGAACCCCGACGCGGGAAGCTGCGTGATGACGTTCACGACGCCGCCCAGCGCATCGGAGCCGTAAAGGGACGACAGGGGCCCCTTCACGATCTCGACCCGCTCCACGCCCGTCAGCGACATGCGGCTCAGGTCGCGGTTCTCGAGCAGCGCGCCCGCGGTGGGCTGGCCATCGAGCAGTACGAGGACGCGGGCGCCGCCGACGCCCCGGATCATGAGATTCGAGCCGACCGGCGTGGCGGCCGTCACCTGGACGCCGGGAAGCTCCGCGAGCAGCCGGTCAGCGGCAGCGACGCCGGCCGCCTCGATCTCCTCGGCTTCCACCGTCTCCATCGGCACGGCGACCTGCGAGCGGAGCCGCGGCAGCGAACCCGCCGTGACCACGATCTCGTCGAGCGCGAGCGGGTCGCGCTCAAGCCCGATCCGCCATCCCGCAGCCGCGGCGTCCGCCAGGGTGACCGTGCGAGAGCGGTACCCGAGCGCCGACACCGCCATCGCGCCTCCCGAACCCCAGCTCGGATCGGGAATGAAGGAACCGCTGGCGTCCGTGCGTACCGCGTCCCGAAGGGCGACGGAATCCGGGGTGCCTCCCGCCGCGGGAGCCGGAACCCACCCCACCTCGGCGTCCGGGATCCCCGCCCCCGACTCCAGGTCGTAGACGCGCCCCTCCGACTGAGCCCGCGCCGCGTCCGGCCAGACGATGACGGCACACCCGATGGCGAGGCAGAGCGCCAGCCGGGCGCCGCGCACGCTCACCGGAGCCGCTGGAACCTCACGGACGGATACCCCGCATCTCCGGTCGCGTTGTAGTAGTCGAAGACCTGCACCTTGTAGATCTCCGCGCCCACCCGCACGAGGAAGACGTTGTACGTCGGCCACATGCGATTGTTCTGCTGGATGCTGTACCAGAACGTACCCCGCGCGTCTCCCACCGTGGCCGGAAACGCGCCGGCGATCGTCGAGAGGAAACCGGCGTAGTCCGGCGCGTCGTCGGCCTGGGCCAGCGCCGTGAAATCGTCCGTCGCGTCGAGCGGGAAGGTCCCCGCGCCGCAGGCTTCGTTCACCAGTATCGTGAACTCGGGCGACGTCGCGACATCCCAGTCACAGCTTGCGGGGTCGCGCACGATCCCGCTCGACAGGCTCAGGTACACGGGGCCGCGGGTGAGGTCCAGCGCGAGCGTTGCCGGCGCGCCGAGGCTGCCGCCCGGGTCGTGACGGCGGAACTGGATGGTCGCGCCCACGGGCCGCTCTCCCTGCATCGCGATGTCCACCATGCGAATTACCCCGAACCCGCGGTCCGAACCCTCGCGCAGCTTCCAGGCCGCGCCGGGGTTCGCCACGATCGAGCCCGACTGGCGGTCGAAGCGGAACCACGATGGACCGGTCTCCGGCGCCAGGGCATCCTCGACGAATCCCGCCGCCGGAATGTCGGCCTCACTGACCGCCGCGAACGCCGCTTCCCCATCCTGCGGGGTCAGCGCCGTGACCTGATCCGCCGTCAGGTTCGCGTTGTTTCCCAGGCTGACCGCGGACACCGAGCCGGGGCCCGCAACGCCCCCGTTCAACCGGACGGAGAACCTGCGGAAGGCCATGTCCCACGACGTGGAACTGCCAGCGTCCGCGGGGTTCTGGAGCAGTCCGCCGCCGGTCAGACTCACATAGGCGAAGGAGACGGGAGAGGAGGCATCGATCGAGATCACGCCCTCTTCGAAGGTCTCCTCCTCGGGAGCGGCGACTTCCGATTCGCAGGCCGCCACGGCCGCGATCATGAATAGAATCGTCAGCACGCGGAACGGAATCCGCGCCGAGACGAATGTGCTTCTGTGCATGTGCACCATCTCCGGGTCGAAATCCAGCGCCGTTCAGGGGTTCGATGGCTGCTCGCGGACGGCGGACGGCGCGCGCCCTCCCGCGGCAGGGGTACAGGGTCCGAGCGGCGAGACGAGACCGGTGGCGCAGAAGCGCGCCGTAGCCTTCGCCGCGATCCAGTCGGTGATGAGGGGATGGGGCAGGAAGCCCTCGGTGGCAACGTATTCGAGGCCTTCCAGCACGTCGGCGTAGGGGCCGAAGCCGGACACGCGGTACGGGACCACGAGGACGTGCCGGTGGCGCTCCCCCATGCCGGCGACCAGCCCCCTGATCCGCTCCTCCGCCTCTTCCCTCGCGCTGGCCCAGTCTTCTCGCAGCGTGCCGACGTGGACCTCCGCGTAGCCGCCGTCGCTCAGGGCCCGGGCCGCATCCTCCATGGAGCGTAGCACCTGCCGGTCCTCGCCTTCATCACCCATGCCGTGCGCGAGCAGCAGCACGCCGCTCTCGGCCGGGGGAATGCCGGCGCCGGAGGCCCTGTCGACCAGGATGCGAGCCGCCTGATCGGACCCTCCCAGCCCCTCCATCTCCAGCAGGATCCGGCTGCCGTTCGCCAGCGGATCGAGCTCCGTCCCACTCACCATTCGGTGCCCCACCATCGCGCGTTTCGGGGGGTCGGGGCGGAGGCCGAGCAGGAATTCCGTCGGGTGCAGAAACGACGCCCCGGACACGAACAGCCTCACGACCGCCACGGTGTTCACGCCTTCATTCGCGAGCGAGTCGAGGGCGGCCTGCATGGTCGCGGGATTGGCCATCCCGAGCGCCAGGGACACGGGGACCCTGTCCCGCAGCGGCCGCACGGCGTCCTCGACCCGTCCGTTCCACTCCTCGCCGCCCCCGTGCGCCATGACGAGAATCCCGGGACGAGGCGCCGATTCGGGCGCAGCTCCCGTGCGCTCGGGGCCGGAAGTCAGTTCGACGGCGGGTTGCGGTCCCCCTGCGGACGCACACCCGCTCAACGTCCAGATCAATCCCAGGGCGCCGCAGGACGCCCGTAATCTGTTCAGCATCGGCTCGACCTCGGCGATAATGATAATGAGAATCATTCTCAATTAGGAAGGTCAGATGAAGATGCGCGGCACGAGCCGAGATCGCAACTGTGAAAACGGCTGGCGGTTAGCGGGGACCGTCTTTCCTGGCGACATCGGTCCATTCGAGGCTCCGGTCCCACAGTTCCCGGGCGAGATCCTCGTCGTAGGCCTGGGCCGTCGCGGCGACCTCGGACTCCACCTTGAAGTAGCGCCCGGTCACCTCCTCGCGGGCGGGGTCCGCGACGAGCCGCATCACGGCGTGGCCGCCGACCTCGGGTTTCGCCATCAGGCCCTTGGCCGCGTTCAGGAGCAGGCCCAGCACGCTGCGGTTCTTCCGCCAGATCTGCGTGCGGAGGACGCCGGGGTGGACGGCGTTCGCGGTGATTCCGTGGGCGCTCCAGCGCCGTACCGACTCGAAGGTGAAGAGGGCGTTGGCCAGCTTCGTGTCGCCGTAGGCCTGGAAACCGCCCTTCCACGCATCGCCGCGGACGATGGACTCGAGGGGGACGCGGCGCAGGTCCCCGTTGCGGTGGGCTTCGGAACTCACGTTGACGATCCGGCCCCGCCCGGCCGCGAGGGGTGCGAGGAGGCGATGGGTGAGGAGGAAATGGCCGAGGTGGTTCGTCGCGAACGTGACCTCGAAGCCCTCGGACGTGATCTCGCGCCGGTGGAGCCAGACGCCGGCGTTGTTCACCAGGATGTCGATCGCCGGGAAGCGGGCGGCCAGGCGGTCGGCGAGGGCGCGGACATCGGCCTGGAGCGATAGGTCGGCGATTTCGAGGCGGACATCCGCGCGCGCGGCAGCCCCCGCCTGCCGCACGTCGGCAAGCGCCGGTTCCCCGCGCTCGCGGCTGCGGCACACCAGGGTTACGTCGGCGCCCGCCCGCGCGAGGAGGTCGGCGGCGGACTTCCCGACGCCCGAGTTGGCCCCGGTGACGACCGCGACCTGCCCTTTGAGGGCGAGATCCGTCCCGTCCGTGGCATCCGTCATCGCCTCCATCAGCGGGCCGGGAGGGCGAACGCCTGCAGCTTCGAGTCGACCTGCCCGTCGGCGGAGGTGGCGACGACGACGAACTGGCGCCCGGACCGGGTGCGGTACGTCATCGGGTTGCCGCGCCCCAACCCTTCACCCAGGTCCCCCCGCCACAGCGTGCCTCCATCGCGGACATCCATGGCCTCGAGCCACGGAGTGCCGCCCGCCAGGAAGACGATCCCACCCGCCGTCGCCAGCGGCCCCGACGTCGTGCCGTGGCTCTGCGGCGTGCCCCCCATGGGCGGGAGGTTGAGGCCCGCGAGCGCCGGGTGCTCGCGGATCGCGGAGTCGTCCCCGAACGAACGCTGCCACAGGTGGTCGCCCGTGTTGAGGTCGATCGCCGTGATCGTGCCGTAAGGCGGCTTGAGGATCGGAAGCCCGCCGGCCACCGAGAGAGTGCTCGCGAAGTTTGGGAGGTAGTCCGCGTCCCCGGTCCCCGGCTCCGCCTCGGCGACCCGGGCCAGGAAGGGATCGTCATACGCCTTCACGAACATGTGGCCGCTCTCGGGATCGATGGCCGCGCCTCCCCACCCCGCCCCGCCGATGAGGCCCGGCATCATGATTGTCCCCTCGACGGAGGGCGGGGTGAAGATCGGCCCGGTCCGGTGGCGGCGGAATACGTCCAGCGCTTCCGCGCGCAGTTCGGGCGTGAAGTCGATGAGGTCGTCTTCGGTGATCCCCTGCCGGGAGAACGGCGCGGGCCGCGTCGGGAACGGCTGGGTCGGCCACGGCACCTCGCCAGGCACCGTGCTCTCCGGCACCGCGCGCTCCTCGACCGGCCACACCGGCTCGCCGGTCTCGCGGTCCAGCACGTACGTGAACGCCGTCTTCCCCACCGCCACGACCGCGTCGATTTCGCGCCCGTCCACATTGATCGTCACGAGGGCGGGGGGCGCGGGCAGGTCGTAGTCCCACAGGCCGTGGTGAACGGTCTGGAAGTGCCACACGCGCTCGCCCGTCCGCGCGTCCAGGCACACGAGCGATTCGGCGAACAGGTTCTGCCCCCGCCGGTGTCCGCCGTAGAAGTCGTTGTTCGGGGTGGAGACGGGCAGGTAGAGGAGTCCCCGCTCGGGGTCCAGCGAGAACGGCGCCCACACGTTCGCCGAGCCGGTGTAGGACCAGGACTCGTCCTCCCACGTCTCGACCCCGTACTCCCCTTCCTTGGGGATGGTGTGGAAGGTCCAGCGCAGTTCGCCGGTGCGTGCGTCGAACGCCTGCACGTCGCCGGGGGGGTTGTGGCGGTAGATCCGGTTGTCCGGGACGCCGCTGCCCACGATGACGATGTCCCCGTACACGACGGCGGGAGAAGTGTTGGAGATGTGAAGCCGGTTCGCGTCCCAGGCGAGCCCTTCCGTCAAGTCGACCTCGCCTCCCTCCCCGAAATCGGGAATCGGCTCGCCGGTGGCGGCGTCGAGCGCGATCAGGCGCCATCGCGAGTTGAGGAAGATCCGGCGCTCGCTTCCGTCGCTCCACTGCGCGATGCCGCGGTGACAGAAGCGACAGCCGCGGTGGAGGTTCCCCCACTCCCACGCCTTGGGATCGTAGCTCCAGAACTCCTCTCCCGTCTCCGCGTTCAGCGCGACCACCCGGCTGTAGGGGGTCGAGAGCCACATCGTGTCGTTGATGACGATCGGCGTCACCTCGAACGCGCCCGGTGCCACGCGTTCGCCCTGGATGGGGCTCGCCGCGTCCGGAATCGGTTCCTCTCCCGTCTCCCACACCCAGGCCGCCTCGAGTTCGGCGACGTTGGAGCGGTCGATGTCCGTCAGCGAGGAATACTTGAGACCGCCGGGGTCGCCGCCGTACACCGGCCAGTCGTCGCCCGCATACGCCGTCAGCGGCTCCGAGCGTTCGCCGGTATCGATGGCGGCCTCGTCGCCGCCGCAGCCCGAGAGCGCGACCCCGAACCCGAACGCCAGACCGAGCGCGATCCGGCGCGCGCGGACCGGAGTCACGGGCTCGCCGTCAGCCTTCATCATCGACCGCAGCGATCACCTTGACCTCGATCAGCACGCCTGGGCTGTAGAGTTCGGTCACCCCCACCGCGGTCCAGGATGGAAGCTCGGGAAGGAACTCGTCCTTGACCTCGATGAAGGTGTCGATGTGGGCGTGCATGTCGAGGTGATAGGTGGTGATGTCGATCACCCGCTCGAGGCTCGACCCGGCTTCCTCGAGAACCTGGCCGATGCGGCGGAACGCGTTGCGAAACTGGGTGGCGGGATCGGGATCGCGGTTCACGACACCTGCGAGGAATACGAGATCTCCCACCCGCACCGCATCCGAGTACAGGCCGTGATCCGGAGGCGGGTCGGGAAAGCGCTCCTGGGCGGCGGCGGGCGCCGCACGCAGCGCCGGAAGCAAGGCGGCCAGGAGCAAGGCAACCGGCAGCGGCGCGGCCGGCGGCAAGGCGACCGGCATGATGGGGGCGGTGCGGCGGGTGGCGAAGGGTAGTCGGGGCATGCGTCCTCCGGAATGTCGTCGGCAAACGAATCGCAGGGGCGGGAATCTGGGGAGCGCGACCGGATGCGGCGAGTCCGCCGCCGTCCGCGGCGTTCGGTCAGTCCCGGGGTTGGGTCTTTCCCGGGGTCAGGTCAGTCTCCGGCGATGAGTCCCGGGTTGTGCCGGCGGGCATAGTCCACGCAGGCCTCCCAGTCCGCTTCGTAGAAGGCCCGGGCGCGCGCGAGCTGCTCTCCGGTGAGGAGCGGGTCCGGACTCAGGATCCGCTCCGGCGCGACCCGTCCGAGCGCCACGCCTGCGTGCCAGGCGAGACGGCGAGACCTCACGCGGAGCCACCGGGAGGCCGCGGGCCCGGGTTCTTCGCGCTGCTTCACCGGCCAGCGCCGGCCCACCTCGCGCAGGAATCGGTACTGCCGGTCGCGATAGGACCGGTTCGACGGCCGGAACGAGATCCGGGCCTCGTCATACGACGCGCCCACGTAGTCGGCGATGGTCTGGACGAACCCCCGGGGATCTTCGATGAGTCGGTCGAAGAAGAGGACGAGGGGCCGATGTGCGAAGTGATCCTCGAGCACCCGGATCCGCTCGCGAAAGAAAGCCGAGGACCGGGGCCGGGCGCCCTCATCGCGCTCGAAGTCGATAAAGGCCTCGAACGGGACGTAGCGCAGCTCCTTGATCTCCCGGAGATACACCGACCGCAGCCACTCATCGTGGCGGCGCAGGACCAGGATCGGCCGGGCCGCCGGCGCGGCGCGCGCGAACCACTCCACCGCGGGCGTCAACTCGCGGTAGCCGAGCTGCCGGGACACGAGAACGGGAAGGTCTCCGCCCCGCCGCACCACTTTCGCGCTCTGCCGAAACCGGGTACGCGGCACGTAACGCACGCCCCGGAAGTGCGGGAACACCCGTTCCTGGAGCCAGCGCGACGCCGCCCGCCCCGCCCCCACGTGGAAAAAGACCTCCGGCATCGGCTGCACTACCCGGAGCGGCGCGTCTTCAGCGCTGCGGCGTGTGAGGCTTTCATGGGTCGAACCTCGGCGTCGGGCGTCGGAGCCATGTGACGCTGCAAGTGATTTCGGCGTCTTCCGAACAGCATCCGGGAACCTAGTGTCGGGAGTGACGGACATGCATCACGGACGAGCGTTGGCGCTGGCCGTTCTGGTCGCGCTGCAACCGGTTGTCGTCCCCCTCGGTGTGGAGGGCCAGTCGATGGACGACTGCGACGGCCGGGCCTCCCTCCGGGTCTCGGTGGTGGACGAGTCCGGCTTCATTCCGATCCCCGGAGCCTCCGTGGTCCTGCGCTGGACGGACGCGGTGCGGCGACCCGTGCGGGAAAGCGCCGGCACGGACGGACACTTGCTTCTCTGCGCTCCGCGGGACGCGGGCGAGGCCACGCTCTGGGCCGAGTTCGGAGACGCATCCAGCCCGGAAGCCGTCGTGGCTCTCGAAGCGGGGATGCCGCACGACGTGGAGCTTCGGCTCCTGCTCTCGGAGGCCGGCACCGGACGGCTCGTGGGCCTTGTCCGCGATGCCGCCACGGATGAGCCCGTGGCCGCGGCGGCGGTGTCCATCCTCGGCAACGCCGGCGAAGTCTCGAGCAATCGGCGGGGCCGCTTCGTCCTCACCGGCGTCCCCGTCGGCCGGCGCGAGATCGCCGTGCGCCACATCGGGTATGCGCCTTTCCGCCATTCGGTCGCGGTGGCCCGCGGGCACACGACGGAAATCGAGATCGGTCTCGTCCCGGAACCGGTGGAGTTGGAGCCGCTGGTCGCCACCGTGGTACGGTCTCGCCGACTGGAAACCCAGGGCTTCTACGAGAGAAAATACTGGGGCGAACTGGTCGCAGGCGGCACGTTCTTCACGGCCGAGGACATCGAGCGCCGAAGTCCCCTCCGGATCACGCAGATGGTCGCCGATATCCCGGGGATCCGACTCCGGAACTGCGGCGTGCGGCAGAACAGCTGCAAGCTGTACAACACCCGGATATCGGACATCTCTTCGACCGATGGCTGCCTGATGAACATCTACCTGGACGGCAGCCTCATCGTGCGCAGGGGTCGGATTGGGGGCGGTGGCGTAGCGAACATCAACGACTTCGTCCTTCCAATCGAGATCGCGGGGGTCGAAGTGTACCTGGGCCCCTCCGAGTTGCCGGCCGAGTTCGCCGGGATGGAATCGCGCTGCGGCGTCGTCGTGATCTGGACGAAGTCGTGAGATCAGCCGTCGCGCAGCGCGTCGAGGAACACGTCGCCGTACTGCTCGAGCTTGGCGGGGCCGATGCCGGGAACGCGCAGCATCTCCTCGGGCGAGCCGGGACGCAGGTCGATCAGGTCCCACAGCACCTGGTCGCTGAACACGATGTAGGCGGGGACGCCGCGCGCGTCCGCCAGTTCCTTCCGCAGCGTGCGGAGGCGCTGGAAGGTGGGGTCCGACGGCGACCGGTCGGCGTCGGCCGCGGTGGCCCGCCCCGCGGCAACGCGGCCGCCCGCGCGTCCAGCCCGAGGCTTGCGCTTGAGCACGGGGAGCACGTCCACGAGATCCGTCACGCCGAGTCCCGTGCACACATCGCACGACTCGCCGCACGCCTCGAAATCCTCCCCGAAGTAGGCGAGCAGCCCGCGGTGGCGGCACGCGTCGCGGTCCGCGAGCCGGAAGAGGTCGACAGCCGCCCGGCGCTTGGCCTCGCGCACCGTCGGATCGTCGATCTCGGCGAGGAACCGCTCGCGTACCTTCACGTCCGCCCACGAGTAGAAGAGCACGCAGTCGCTGGGCAGCCCGTCCCGCCCGGCACGTCCGATCTCCTGGTACCACGACTCGATGTCGGACGGCATGTCCCGGTGGATGACGAAGCGCACGTTGGACTTGTCGATCCCCATCCCGAAGGCGATCGTCGCCACGACCACGTCGACCTCATCGCGGGCGAACGCGTCCTGATGCTCGGCCCGCGCGTCGTCGTCAAGCCCCGCGTGGTACGGGACCGCGTCGACGCCCTCGCGCCGGAGGAACTCCGCCATCTGTTCCACGGACTTTCGCGACAGACAGTAGACGATCCCGCTCTCCCCCCGGTGCCGGCGGATGAGCCCCAGAATCTCGGCCCGCGTATTCCCCTCCCCCTTCTTCCGGCAGACGACGCGGAGGTTCGAGCGAAAGAAGGAACCCTTGTATCCCTCGGGCTTCCTCATTCCCAACTGTCGAATGATGTCGGCCGCGACCCGGCGGGTGGCGGTCGCGGTGAGCGCGAGGATCGGCAACCCGTTCCCTCCCGCGCCTTGGTCGAGAATCTCGTCCCGCAGTCCCTGAAGCGCCCGGTAGGACGGGCGAAAGTCGTGTCCCCATTGCGAAATACAGTGCGCCTCATCGACGACGATCAGGGACAGCGGCGCGTAACGCAGGCGCTGCCGCATGTGCGGCCCCAGAGCTTCCGGCGCCAGGTAGACGAGTTCATAGTCTCCGCGCTCGAACCCGCGCAGCCGGCGCCGGCGCTCGTCCGCCGCGAGCGACGAGTTGATCGCCGTGGCCCGGAACCCGAGGTCGAGGAGGGCGTCGACCTGGTCCTTCATCAGGCTGATGAGGGGCGAGAGGACGACGACCGTCCCCGGCATGAGCCGCGCCGGAATCTGGAAGGTGAGCGACTTCCCCGCCCCGGTGGGCATGACGCCGATGCAATCCCGCCCCGCCAGCACCGCGTCGATGATGTGCGCCTGACCGGGCCGAAATTCGTCGTAGCCGAACACGTCGCGGAGGACGGATTCCGGGTGGGGGGCGCGCGGCTCGATCATCGTTCGCAACATACCACGGATATCCGCCCCCGGCTCAACGGAACCTCAACGGCGGAAAACCCTTTTCGTCATGTCAACGTCCTTACAGGTTGAGAGGCTCAGCCTGCGGCTGTCCCTGCCCCTGCCCCGGAGGTGTGCGATGTCGACGCGTTCCCGCCGATCCGGCCCGAACGTCGGACCTTTTCTTCCGCTCGTCGTGTTTGCGGGCGCGCTGCTCGGAGCGTGCGGGGACGGTGCCGCTCCGCCCGACTACACGGCCGAAGAACTTGCGGCGGCGAAGCAGGAGCTTCGCGACCATGCCCGGCTGCGCACCTTCGAGGCCGGCAAGCTGTTCGGCGAAGAGTGGGTCGCCCGCGCGCCGGACGACGCGGAACTCCGAGGCCTCTACGCCTACCAGCTCGTGGGCTGGGGACTGTCGAAGGAGGTCCACGAGCAAGCCGACGCGATCCTGGCGGATGACCCTGACAATCCGTGGGGTCTCTATGTGCGGGCCTACGCCCACCTGGTCGACAACGAGGCCGGACCGGCGCACGAGATGGCCCTGCAGGCGTGGGAGGCCTCTCCGCAACCCGAGTTCGCCTTCCTCTACCTGCGGGCGTTGAGCCGGGACGACTTCGATGCGGCGCGAGAGTTCCTCGACGGGCTCGATGAGGAGACCCGCGGTTGGCCGGAGATACTGCGCATGCAGGCCGAGCTGGAGTCACAGACCCGCTACATGCTGAACGACCCGACGTGGGCGGACTCCAGCCGAGCGACGTGGGCGGAGTTCAAGGAACGGTTTCCGGACCACGTACTGGGATACACCAGGTTGGCCAACGAGGCCTATAACGCCCGCCGCATGGATGAGTGGACCTCACTCATGGACGCGGCTCTCGAGCTTGCGCCTGGATCGTCGGAGGTTCGACGACAGCACTGGCGCGGCCTGTGGATGTCGGAACTTCTCCCGCAGGACGAGCGAGGCCCAGCCGTCAGGGCCAGCATGGCGGCGTTCCGTGATGCCGCCCCGGAGACCCTGCGCGGGCTTGGAGTCATCGCCGCAATGTACCGGGAGATGGGCGATGAAGAGCGCGCCGCTCAACTCGAAACGCAGATCGTCGAGAGCGACCCGGCCAGCTATCACGCATCGCTCATCTATCTGGGCGAGGTGCGCAGCGCGAACGACAAGCTGAGCGAACTCCGGGAAGAGCACGGCCCGGACTCGCCCGAACATCGCGCCCAGCTCGGCGTCGTACGAGACGCTGTGCACGAATACCTGGAGCGGCCGCTTTACAGCGACACCTACAAGGGAACGGCCTACATCACTCTGTATTTCGCCCTCAGGTCCATGGATCCGCTTCCGGTGGAGGACTTCGCCGACGCGGTGCGGGGACTCGCCGCACACGAAACCATGAATCCTCACATCACGTTCGGGGCGGCCCCGCTCGCCATGATCGATCACACGCCCTACGCGCTGGAAGCGGTCGACATCGTCCGCGAGGGCGTGCCCGTCATGCTGGAGCGATTGAACGAGTCGCGAGACCGCTTCGACACGGAAGGCGAGTTCGATCAACTGCTCCGCAGCTTCCTCACCGACACGTACGACGTGATCGGGTGGGCCCACTTCAAGGCTGGCCGTGTGGAGGATGGGCGTCACACGCTCGAGCGCGCGCTGGCGATTTCCGAGGACACCCGCGACGTCCGCTACCATCTGGGGCAGGTCTATGAGCACATGGCCGCGGAGGCAGAGGAGGAGGGAGACGCCGAAGCGGTCACGGCCTGGCTGGACCAGGCGGAGGATTCCTACATCGCGGGATTCGGGGCCAGCCGGGGCGCGAACCCCAATGAAGCCGCTCTCGAGGCCCTGTACGAGAGCCGGAACGGGAGCCGCGAGGGGATCGAGGAGTACCTCGCGACGCTCGACGAGCGCGACCGGAACCGGCGGCGCGAGCGCATCCTCGAGTCGCGGGTGGAGGCGGCGGGGACGTACGAACCGTTCACGCTCGCGCGGCTGGACGGTGAAATGATCGACTCGGCGGAGCTCGAGGGGAAGATCGCCGTACTCCACTTCTGGGGGACGTGGTGCGGGCCGTGCATCGTCGAGATGCCGGAATACCAGAAGTTCGACGAACGCTACCGGGACGACGCCGAGGTCGCCGTGATCTCGATCAGCAACGACCGCACGAACGACGTGATCGAGGAGTACCTGGCGAAGAACAACTTCGACTTCACTGTGCTGGTGGACGATGGCTACGTCGACCGCGCCGGCGTGTACGCCTGGCCAACCACCTGGTTCGTGGACCGCGAGGGCTACGTCCAGTTCGTGGAGATCGGCACCGCCATGAAACTCGACGAGGAGTTCGCCTGGCGCGTCGAGGCGATTCGAGACGACACCAGCAGCCCCTGACCGGAAGGCGCCGGACAGCAGAGACCCACGAATCCCGGAGGTACAGCATGTCGCTCCGCTCCCTTCGGCCCGGCTCCCGGGTCGGGCCTCTGCTCGTCTGCGCCGCCCTCGCGAGCTGTGGCGCGCCACCCGACTACACGCCCGAGGAACTCGAAGCCGCGAAGGCCGAACTTCGGGACCACGTTCGGCTGCGGACCTTCGAGGCCGGCCTGCCGTTCGGGGAGGCATGGGTCGCGCGCGCCCCGGACGACGCCGAACTCCGAGCCCTTTATGCGGAGCAACTGCGGGGCTGGTGGCTGTTCAAGGAGATCCGTGCACAGGCGGATGCGATACTTGCCGAGGATCCGAACAACCCGTGGGGGCTTTATACGCAGGCGCTTGGGCACTTCGCCGAGAATGAGTGGAAACTCGCAGTCGAGCCCAGCCTGAAGGCGTGGGAAGCTCTGCCCCGTCCCGAGTTCGCGGCCGCGCGTGTACAGTCGCTCCGTTTCGATAGCATCGAGGGTGCTCGCGCTTTCCTGGCATCGCTCGATTCGGTGACCCGGGCGACGCCGGAAATCCTCTTCGCGCGCGCCCAACTGGAGTCCCAGGCCCGGTACGAGTTGAGTGATCCGGCATGGGCCGATTCGAGTCTCGCAACGTACGCGGAACTGCGGGCGCGATTCCCGGATCACGTAAACGGATACCTCCGGGCGGCCGAAGACCTGTTCCGCGCCAATCGGGCGGAAGAGGCGCTACCGCTGATCGAACAGGCCGTGGCACTCGCCCCGGGCTCAGTGGACGTGCGGCAGTGGCACTGGTGGATTCTGTTCGAGTCGGGCGTGCTTCCGGCCGAAGAGCGGCGCCCGGCCGTCGAGGCGAGCATCGCGGCCTTCCGGGACGCGGGGCTCGAATCCATCCGCGGGCTCTCGGCGACCGCGAGCATGTACCGGGACATGGAAGACATGGAGCGCGGGGAACGACTCGAAGCTCTGGTGGTCGAGCGCGCTCCCCTCAGCCGCCACGCGTCGCTGATATACGCGCGCGAGTACAACGCTGCGAGCAGCGAGTTGAACCGGCTCTACCAGGCTGAGGGCCGCGATTCCCCGGAATACATGGCGCAACTCGAAGTGGTGCGCGCTGCCGTAAACCGCTTTCTCGAGCAACCGCTGTACTCGGACCGACAGAAGGCAAGCGCCTACATGAGCCTCTACGTCGCGCTCCGGGACATGGACCCCGTCCCCTCTGAGGAGTTGGCCGAGGCCGTCCGGGGACTCGTCGCGCACAACGACCTGAACCCGCACATCACATTTGGATCCGCGCTGATCGACATGGCCGAATCCACGCCGCATGCGCTGGAGGCGGCCGAGATCGCACGGAATCACGGGCTCCAAAACGCCGTCGACCGTGTCGGAATGTCACGCAGGTCCTTCGATACCGAGGGAGAGTGGGAACAGTCCCTGCGCTACTACCTCAGCATCGTCCACGATGCGATGGGCTGGGCCTATTTCAAGGCAGGACGGGTGGAGGACGGACTGCACTCGCTGGAGCGCTCTCTCGTTCTCACGGAATCCAATCGGGAGACCCGATATCACCTCGGGCAGGTCTACGAGCACTTCGCCGACCGGGCGGCCGAAAACGGAGACGCCGAAGCGGCCATCGAGTGGCTGGACCGCGCGGAGGACTCCTACATCGCCGGCCTCGGAAGCACGCGGGTGGGCGAGAACCCAAGTCAGGAGGCCATCGAAGCGCTGTACGAGCGTCGCAACGGGAGCCGCGCAGGAATCGACGAGTACCTCGCCACGCTGAACGAGCGCGACCAGATCCGACGCCGCGGGCGGATCCTGGAGTCGCGGGTCGAGGCGGCGGGGACCTACGAGCCGTTCCAGTTGGCGCGGCTCGACGGATCCATGGTCGACTCCGCCGACCTCGATGGAAGGATCGCCGTGGTGCACTTCTGGGGTACGTGGTGCGGCCCGTGCATCGTCGAAATGCCCGAGTACCAGAAGTTCGACGAACGCTACCGCGACGACCCGGAGGTCAGCGTGGTCTCGATCAGCAACGATACGTCACGCGACCTCGTCGAGGATTACCTCGAACGGAACGACTTCGACTTCCAGGTCCTGATGGATGACGGCTACGTCCAGCGGGCCGGGATCGGGGCCTGGCCGACCACGTGGTTCGTGGACCGCGACGGCTACATCCAGTTCGTGAAGATCGGCAACACCTCGAAGCTCGACGAAGAGTTCGCCTGGCGCGTCGAGGCGCTTCGCGAAACCGACGGCACGCGCTGACCCCGGCGGCGACAGCCCTTTACCAGCGGAAGGCGGTTCGGGCAGCCTCCGCGGCAAGGAGGGTTCGCAGTTGTCGGGCCGTGTCGACGGGCAGGTAGGGGATGTCCACCTTGTGGGCGGCGGCGCCTGCTCCGGCCGTGTCCACCCGGAGGCTGGCCATGCCCCGCCAGCGGTCGATCGGGGAAGCGCGCAGCGCCACGACCTGGATGCGGGTGTAGCGGGCGATCGTCGTGCGGCGCCACAGCCAGCCGCTGCGGAACCAGACCATGTCGTCCTTCAGCGCCCACCCGAGGCAGTCTACGTAGCGCCGCGCGTAGAACACCGCCCAGGCCAGGAAGGCGGCGTGGAAGGCGACGCCCCAGCCTCCGAGCGCAAAGTAGAGCGGCACCGCGGCCAGCGTCGCGAGTAAGGAGATCCCCCTCACCACGCGACGGAACGCGAGCGGAGAGACGGGCTCCCAGCCGACCTCGGGGGCGTCCAGTTCGGGGATCACCTCCCGGAGGAACTCGCGCAGGCGTTCCCGGCGAAGGATGGGCGCGAGTTGATGCCGGTGGGGATCCGCGTTCCCGGGCTGTCCGGCCTGGCTTCCGCCGGCGGTCTGGACGCCGACCGCGACCCGGCCCGCCCAGCGCTGCAGCGGCCCCTCGTGGATCGTCACCGTCTGGACGCGCCGCAGCGGGATGGTGGCAGCGACCTGCGTCAGCATGCCGAACGTGGCGCGCAGCCCCTCCTCGGAGCGCACGACCCGGTAGTCGTGCAGGCGCACGAGCGTCCAGACGATCGAGAGCAGCCGGGCGAAGATCACAAAGGCGACGACCAGCGCCGCTATGGCGAGCACGGTCACGAGAATGCCGGCCACCACCACGTCCGCAGCCGCGCCCTCGACCGCGGGGCCGATCCACGACTGCTCCCCGGCGACCCAGTCGGAGGCCCGCTCGAAGAGGCCCGTCTCCCAAGCGAGGCCGAAAGCGGCGGCGATCAGCACCATGCCGCGGTTCTGGAGGAGACCGTGGAGCAGGAGTTCGCGCGCCGGAAGGTGCAGCAGTGTGCGGCTCTCCGCGGAATCGGCCGAAGCGGGATCCGCCGCCGGCTCGGCGGGCATACCGGTCGCCGCTGCGTCGAGAGTCGCCGCCGCGTCGGCAGCCGTCCCCGTCGCGGCGTCCGTCACCTCTCCGGCACCCGCCACCTCCCCGGCGGCTTCCCGCTTTCCCTCGCGGACCCGCTGGCGCAGCGCTTCGAGGGCCGGCAGGGGGAGGACGGTCAGCGTCGCCTCGGGTTCCTGTCCCCCGCCCGTCTGGAGCTTGACCTCCACGACGCCCAGCACGCGGTGGAAAACGCCCTGCACGGCGTCGAGGTTCTGGATGCGGGCGTAGGGGACGTGCCGCTCGCGCCGAAACAGGAGTCCGCTCCGGATCACGAGTTCCGCCTCCTCGTACCGGTACCGGAACGTCAAGTAGCGGACGACGGCACCCACCACGAGCGGGATGAGCCCGACCAGGAGGACGAAACGCATCTCCACGACGCCGAGGAAGTTGGCCGACGCGCCTCCGATGATCAGCGGGAGGATCGCCCGCCGGAGCTGGCTTGCGAGCGAGAAGCCGACGGAGAGCGGATGGAGACGGTGCTCGATCGCCCGCGTGGGCGCCGCCGCCTCAGACGGCATCGTCCCCCGCGGGCGGCAGGAGATGATCCCGGATGCGGAGCGCCGTGTCGTGCTCCAGGCCGTCGAGGGAGACCTTGGCGTGGTCGGTGCCCGCGGTGTAGACGCCCAGCGTCCCGAGGCCGTACTTCCGCTCGAGCGGACCCTGCGACACGTCGGTGTGCTGGACGCGGGAGCGCGCCACGCTGATCGCCTGCCGCCAGATCACGCCCTTGCGGATCTCGATCCCGTCCGGGTGCACGGCGTAGGACGCGTAGCGGTGGTGAAGGACGGGCCACCGCTGCAGCCACCAGCCCAGCGCGCCGGTGACCGCGGCCCAACCTCCCAGCATCGGGCCCCATACGACCGGAGGGGGTCCAAAGGCCGCCCACAGCACGCCGACCGCGGCGCCGAGCGGGAGCGAGACGCAACCCGTGACGATGGCGCCGATCGTGCGCTGCAGCGGGATCACCTTCGGATCGAGCGAACGGCGCACCCCGTCGGCAATGCTGCCGGCCTCCCGGTTCGGCGGGTCCGCCGGGTCCCAGGAGCCCGCCGTCTCCGGCGTCCCCCATGTCTCGGGCGTTTCGGACGTCTCGGGCAGGTCCGGCGTCTCCGGGCTGTGCGTCGACTCGTTCATGTGGACAAGTTACGCTGATCGAAGGGTTTTCGTGTCGGCGCGCGGAGCCGGCGGGAACCGGCCAGCGATCCGACGGGAGGAAGCCGTGAGCGCCGCGGAGTCACGCAGCGACGAAGAACTGCTCGCCGAGTGCACCGTCGAGACGTTCCGGGCCGGTGGTCCGGGCGGCCAGCACCAGAACAAGACGGAGTCGGCCGTCCGGCTCACGCACCGTCCCACCGGCATCGTCGTGACCGCGCGCGAGTCCCGCAGCCAGCACCGCAACCGGGCCCGCGCCCTGGACCGGCTCCGCGCCACCCTCCGGGAGCGGGAGCACACGCCGCGGCCCCGCCGCCCGACGAAGCCCACCCGGGCCTCCCGCGAACAACGGCTGGAAAAGAAACGGCGCCGCTCCCTCACGAAGAGGCAGCGGCGCCGTCCCGAATCCGACGAGTAGCTGCTAGGTCGTCGTCGTGGTCACGCGCCGCGCCGGGCGGTTCCTGTATTCCTCCCACAGGCTATCGTGCTTGTTGTCCAGGTCGGACGGCACGCCCTTGATGAACACCCACTCGATCCGGGTCGTGATCTCGAGCGGATCCCCGTCGGTCACGATCAGGTTCCCCACCTTCCCGACTTCCAGCGACCCAAGCCGGTCGTCCACGCCCAGCACGCGCGCCGGGCCCAGCGTCACCGCTTCCAGCGCCGCCTCCTTCGAGAGCCCCCACGACACGGAGTTCGCGGCCTCGTAGGGCAGGGTCCGCGCATCGGACGAGTTGAAGGTCGCGAACGCGATCTCGACCCCCGCCTCGTGCAGCACGCCGGGCAGCGTGTTCGGATCGTCGTACGCGGTGTCCTCGCCCTGCGGCAGCCGCTGCACCGGCCCCAGGATCACGGGGATGTTCTTCTCGGCGAGCGTGCCGGCGATCTCGCGCGCCCCGTTCCCGCCCGCGATGGTGAGGTCCAGGTTCCACTTCTCCGCGAACTCGATGGCCGACTCGATCTCGCGCCATCCGTTCGCCCGCACGATGACCTTCATCCCCCGGTCGAGGACGCGCGACAGGTGCTCGAGCTGGATGTTGCGGGGCACGCGGCTCGATCCGGACGCCACGGCCTGCCGGTAGTGCTCGGCGGCGACGAACCACGAGTCCATCTCCGCCACTTCCTCGTCGAAGCGCTCCTGCGCCCGCTGGAAGGAGCGGCCCCCGGCCGGGCGGCCGAAGCCGGCGAAGGCGCGGAAACCCGTCGACAGCGTGGGCCAGCCGATGATCATGGCCGCCGTCTTCTCGATCTCCATCTCCTCCACCGTCCAGCCGTCGAGGTGGACGAGCGTGGCCTGACCCTGGATGCCCGAACCTCCGCCGCCGCCGAAGCGGCCGCCGCCGCCGGGCGCGACCAGCGAGTGCGTGATCCCGTTCGCGCGCGCGACCGGGATGTGCTCGCTGGCGGGGTGGATCGCCGTGTGCGCGTTGAGATGCGGGTTCCAGCGCCCCAGCTCGCTCGCGTCGTTCGTCACCGCGACGGCCCCGACCTCCGTGAGCCCGAGCGAGCTGAACGAATCGATCATGCCGGGAAAGACGTGCTTCCCCTCCCCGTCGATGATCTCGGCGTCCGCCGGGATGTCGACGTCCTGTCCGACCGCGATGATGCGGCCGTCCCGGATGACGATCGTGCCGCCCTCGATCACGCCGTCGGCGACGGTGTGAATCGTGGCTCCCTGTACCGCGAACGTGCCGCCGTCCTGCGCGACGGCCTCAGCCGGCAGGGCAAACCCGACGGTGCCGAGGACTGCCGCCGCCGCGACTATCGACTTCACCATGCGCATCATCGTTCACCTCCCGGCCGCCGATCCGGCTCGCGCTCGTTATCGGAGTCGTCCTCGTCGGCCTCGCCGAGCATCTCTCTCAACTCCGCCTTCTCGGCCTCGATCTCGGCCCGCATCGCCAGGTCCGCGTCGATGTCGAACACCACCTCGCCGTCGATATACGTCGTCCGGACCCTGGCGTAGGAGGAGAGCGGATAGTTCTCCCACAGGACGATGTCCGCGTCCTTCCCCGCCTCCAGCGAACCCACGCGGTCGTCGATCAGCAGCTGGAAGGCCGCGTTGATCGTCACGGTGGCGAGGGCCTCGGCCTCGCTCAGACCGCCCCACTTCATCGTCTTGGCGGCTTCCTGGTTGAGGTGCCGTCCCTCTTCTCCGCTGTCGGAGTTGATGGAGACGTTGACGCCGCGCTGCGTCATGATCGCCGCGTTGTGCGGAATCGCCTCGTAGGCCTCCATCTTGTACGCCCACCAGTCGGAGAAGGTGGAGGCGTGGGCCCCGTGCTCGGCCATCTCGTCGGCCACGCGGTAGCCTTCGAGCACGTGCTGGAACACGTGGATGCGGAAGCCGAACTCCTCGGCCACCCGCATGAGCTGCAGGATCTCGTCCGCGCGGTAGCTGTGCGCGTGCACGTAGCGCGTGCCTTCGAGCACTTCAACCAGCGGATCCATGGTCAGGTTGCGGCGTGGCGGGATCGCACTGCGGTCGCCATCGGCCACGCGCGCCCGGTAGGTGTCCCACTCGGCCTTGTACTCGCTGGCCTCGATGAAGGCCTGCCGGACCACGTCCATCACCCCCATGCGGGAGGCGGGATAGCGCGCCTCGTGGCCGGGTAGGTTGGGGCTCCCGGCCCGCTTCGGGTTCTCGCCGAGCGCGAACTTGATCGTGGGCGGGGCGCCCTGGAAGAGGAGACCCTGCGCGTCCGCGCCCCAGCGGTGCTTGATGACGGCGTTGTTGCCGCCGATCGGGTTCGCGCTCCCGTGCATGACGTGCGAAGTCGTCGTGCCGCCCGCCGCCTCGCGGTAGATCGCGACGTCCGTCGGGTCGATCACGTCGTGGATCGACACCATGGAGGAGACGGAGACCGCCCCCTCGTTGATCGCGTCGGCCGCGATGTGGGAGTGGGCGTCAACGATCCCGGGCGTGATGTACTTGCCCGTCCCGTCGATGACCACCGCGTCGGAGGGGGCCTCCACCTCGGAGGCCGGCCCGACGGCGACGATGCGCCCGTTCTGGAACAGGACGGCGCCGTCCTCGATCCTCCCGGCTTCCGCCGCGGTGAGAATCGTCGCGCCCGTGATCAGGATGGGCTGCTCCTGAGCCGCGGCCCCGCCCGGAATCCCGAGCGCGAGACCGAGCGCCAGGCACCCGGCGCCGACCCGGCCGGCAACCCGTGTCCTCGGATCTCTCATCGGATGTCTCATCGGACACCTCCCCCGGGCCTCGTGCCCGTGAAGTCCATGTTGCGCATGCCTCCGAAGGAAGCGTTCCCCTCGATCGCATCGCCCTCGACGGTGCCGGTGTAGACGATCTCCACGTCCATGCCCGGCCCCATCGTGGCCGAGGCCGTAATGCTGAACTCGTTGCCGCTCACCCAGCCGTCGGTGATCTGCTGCTCCCCGCGCTCGCCCTGGATGACGCCGGAAATCGTGCCGTCCTCCGACACCTCGAGTTCAGCCGTCGCCTCCTGCGAGTCGTTGTTCAGGGAGAGGAGCCAGGTGCCGTTCATGTCGACCGCCGGGGGCTCCGTCGGCCGCGGCTCCGGTGCTTCCTCCTCGAACCTGTGGCCGTCGACGAACACCATGCGGATGTCGGTGTCCTCGTCGAACAGCGGGCCGTCGGTCACGACGAGGTTCGCGATCTTGCCCGCCTCGACGGAGCCGAGCATCGCGTCCACGCCGTAGATGCGGGCGGGCGCGACGGTGAGCGCCTCCAGCGCCGCCTCCTCGGAGAGTCCGTTCTCGATCGCCGTCCGCACCTTCTCCATCATGGCGCGGGGGCTCCCGGCCGAGCCGCTGTAGAAGGCCCATTCGACGCCCGCCTCCTCGAGCCGGGCCGGCGTCGTCGGCGCATAGGCGCGGCGCTTCAGCGACGAGAGCGATTCGTCGGCTTCCGGATCCGCATCGCGGTTCCGCTCCGGCCAATCGGCGTTCACGAGCACCTGGGCGCCGGCCGCCGCGATCTCGCCGGCGAGTCCGTACGCCTCGTGCGCGCCCTGGAGGACCGGCCGCGCGCCGGTGTCGCGCCCGAGCTTGATCGCGCGCCGGATCTGCCGCACCTCGTTCGCCGGCATCACGGTCGGCCACCCCGCGGCGATCGCGTCCTGGATCGGACCGAGCGCCCGGTCGTAGGTGGGCCGCGGCTGGCCGCTCGGGTTGGCCGTGTAGCGCGCCTCGTACTGCTGGCTGTGATCCGCGTCCAGGTACAGTTGCCGGATGTAGGCGATGACGCCCATGAGGGAACCCGGGAAGCTCCGGAACCCTCCGGCTCCGCTCATCGTCACGCGGAGAGCGGCGGGCGCCTTCACGACCATCTCCTGCTCGTCGCCCGCGAGGTTCACCACGACGCCCTGCCCCGTCACGATCCCGTCATCGGGCGCCACGAGCGCGTTCGTGAACCCGCCGCTCCGCCACGTCTCGATGTCGTCGGAATCCGGGTCCAGCATGTCGGCCGCGTTGACCCAGGAGTTCGTCGCCGGACGGTCCTCGGGCCCCACGGTGCGGGGCTGGTTCGCCTGCTCGACAAACGCGGCGAAGGGGTTGCCTCCCCCGCCGCCCGGATTCCCCACCTGCGAGGCCATCCCGATCCGGGACAGCCCGTCGAACAGGCCGGGGTAGACGGTCAGGCCCGAGACGTCGATCAGCCATGCGTCGCCGGGGACTTCGACATCGGCTCCGACCGCCTCGATGAGGCCGTTGGCGATGACGACGGTGCCGTTCTCGATCACGGCGCCCGTGCCGGTCACGATGCGCGCGTTCTGGAGGGCGAAGAACGGGGGAGGCACCGGGGCCTGGCTCGGCATGTACTGCGCGTCGGCGGGCGCCGGAGCGGCAAGGCCCGACAGCGACGCGAGGAGCAGCCCCGGAACGACCCCGCCCGCCAGCCGGCGCGCGAGTGCGGTGCGGTTCATGAGAGATACATCCTTCCCCGAGGGTCCATCACGGGTCCATCGCAGGTCCATCGCGGCGCAACAAACCCTGCATATCACCTTCACATCCCTTCACAACACGCCTGCACAAATCTCCGTTCAGTCCCCCACCCGGTCAACGCCCGCGCAGTGCCCGGACACGCTCCGATGGCGGATCGACTCTCTGCCATAGGGTCGTGATCCCGCTCGGAGGCTGACGAAGCCCCTGCGGCGGCTTGCCGACTAGCGGAAGGATCCCCGCAGGGCTTCGAGCGACAGAACCCTGCGCACGAGTTCGGTCTGCCTGCGGACTCCGAGCTTGCGGTAGACCCGCTTCAGGTGTGTGCGCACGATGCTCTCCGCGCACCCCAGTTCGGCCGCGACGCCGGCTGGCGTCTGGCCGGTCGCCACCGCCACCGCCACACGGCTCTCCGCAGGCGTCAACCCCCAGGCCATCGCCGGCAAGCCGGGATCCACCCGGGGACGGGCGATCGGGTCGACGATCAGCGCCAGCGCGCCGACCTCCCACGAACGAGCGTCCGTACCCGTCTTCTGGACGGGGTGGATTTCAAGGACCAGCGGCGTCCCGGCACGGCGGCGCGTGATCTTCATCGTGCCGCCGGCCCCCCGGGCGCCGTAAACGGGCAGCGCGCGCGCGAGCAGGTGCTGCAGTTCCGCGTGCTCCGTCTGAGTTCCGACCGCGAGCACGCCGCCCTCGTCGCGGAGCTCGTCGCGTTTCGCCAGGACGGCCCGGGCCCGGTCGTTCGCCTCCAGGATGCGTCCGCGGCGGTCCAGCTGGATGACCCCCGACCGCCCGCTTTCCAGTAGCTCGGCAAGCGACGCGCCCAGCGCCCTGGCATCGGCCAGCGCACGACGGATGCGCGCGAACTGGCGCAGATGAGGCGCGAGTCGGCGGATGGCCCGGATCTGATCCTGCCCCCAGCCTCCCCGTTCGACGGAGTCGCCGATGGACCAGACGACGCCGCAGCCGTCCAGCCCGTCGAGCGCGAGGAAGAGCCCGTCCTGCGACTTCGCGATGTGCCGGAACTCGTTGTACGCGGGAGACGTCTCCTTCTCCCGGTCGGTATAGAGTTCCGACCGGTAGACGAAATCGCCGTCGCCGAGTGCGTAGAGCCGCGGAATCGCTTCATCGCGCCAGTAGCAGTCGCGAAAATACAGGAGCTCCAGGTCCATCCGGTGTTCCGCGCCGACGAAGAACCGGTTGAAGAAGATCTCGGGCTCGGTCTGGCACGGATCCGCGAACGTCAGGCCGTGGCCGCTGATCCGGAGCAGGTCGTTGATCGCCCCGGCCGCCGAGACCCACGCCCCATCGTCCAGCGCGGCGCCGTACAACGACGCCACGGTGCGCTCGAACCTGTCCTGCGAATCAATTTTCCGTCTTCCCGTCCTCTCCATTCCGGCGGCTCCCAGAATGGGCCATGGGGCGTCCACGGAACACCACCAATTTTGGGAGAGAAAACGCGGCGTGGAACAAGCTGCGCCACGGCCGGAATCCGGCTGGTCGCATAACTACTACGCCGCATAACTACTTCGGTCGTCGTGACGACACTTTGTGGTGCTCGTTGCCCGCACCGGGTCCGGCCGAGAAGTTGCGGCATGGAACACGTTCCGCTCCCGCAGGAGGGGCTCGCGGCCGTCGTGAAGCGCGACTGTCCCACGTGCCGGCTGGTCGAACCCGTGCTCGAACGGCTCGCGAGCCGTCCCGGAGGGCTCGCCGTCTTCAGCCAGGACGATCCGGACTTTCCCGCGGCGCTTTCCGGTGTGGTCGACGACACGGAACTCGAACACTCCTTCCGCCTCGGGATCGAGACGGTCCCCACGCTCGTGCGCTTCGAGGACGGGAAGGAGGCGGGCCGCGTGGTGGGCTGGAACCGGGCCGAGTGGCGCGAGCTGACGTCGACGCCGGATCTGGGCGCGGAACTGCCCGAGCTCCGGCCGGGCTGCGGTTCGCGGTCCGTCGAACCCGGCGCGGCGGAGCGGCTGCGGGCGCGCTTCGGGGAGACCGGCATCGAAGCGCGGCAGGTGGCGCTGGAACCGCATGCGGACGCCCTGGAGGCATGCTTCGAGCGCGGGTGGACGGACGGGCTGCCCGTCGTTCCGCCGACCCCGGAGCGGATCCTGCGCATGCTCGCGGGCACGCCCCGGGCTGCGGACGAGGTCGTGGGGGCCGTGCCGCCGGACTACGCGGAGTGCACGGTGGAAAAGGTCGCGATCAACGCCGTGCTCGCCGGCTGCAAGCCGGAGTACATGCCGGTCCTGCTCGCGGCGCTCGAGGCGGCGCTCGACCCCGGCTTCACGCTGCACGGGATCCTGTGCAGCACGTGCTTCACGTCTCCTCTCATCATCGTCAACGGCCCCGTCGCCCGCCGCATCGGGATGAACGCGGGACTCAACGTCCTCGGCCAGGGAAACCGCGCCAACGCGACCATCGGGCGCGCCCTCAACCTGATCGTGCGCAACGTGGGCGGCGGCCGCCCCGGCGAGATCGACCGCGCGACCTTCGGCGCGCCGAGCAAGTACACGTTCTGTTTCGCGGAGGACGAATCGGACGAGGAGTGGGAGCCGCTCGCGGTTTCGCGCGGCCTCCCGCGCGGGGCCAGCGCCGTCACCCTCTTCCAGGGCGAGGGCGTGCAGGGGATCATGGACCAGCGCTCGCGCACGCCGGAGGAGCTGACCGCGTCCCTGGCCGCGTGCCTGCTGGCCGTTTGCCACCCGAAGATCTGCGAGTGGGCGCACGCGGTGCTCCTCCTCTCCCCCGAGCATTACGGCATCTACCGGGAAGCGGGCTGGGGCCGGGCGCGGATCACCGAGGCGCTGCTCGAGGCGACGACGCGGCCGCTGAGCGAGGTGGCGCGCGGCGCGGGAGGCCTCGCGGAGGGCGTGCCGGACTCGGAGGCGCGCCGCCGGGTGCCCAAGTTCCCGCCCGGGGGACTGCTCCTCGCCCGGGCCGGCGGCGCGGCCGGACTGTACTCCGCCATCCTGGCCGGCTGGCCCGGCGGCCGCGCCTGGCAGCACTCACACCCCATCACCAGAGAGATCGAGACATGACCGCTTCGACTCCGGCGAGCCCGGCAACCCCGGCGGCGCGAACGACCGTCCTGCACGACCCCACTTCCGAACTCGCCTCCGAGATGCGCCCTCGACGCACGCCTCCCCCATCTCTCGAAGGACGCGTGGTCGCGCTCCAGGGGATCGGCAAGCAGCGCAGCGACGAGTTCCTCGACCACGTGAAGGCGCGCCTCGAAGCGCGAGGCATCGCGACGATCCGCACGGACAAGCCGACGAACGCGCGGCGGGCGCCGACCGGGTTGCTGCAGAGGATCGCCACGGAGGCCGATGTGGTGGTGCAGGCCTTAGCCGACTGAGGGTCCTGCACGTCGTGCGGTCTGCACGACCTCAGAGACCTCGACGAACGCGGGATCCCCGGCTGCTTCGTCGTCACGACGGAGTTCGAGGAGGCCGCGCGCAGCCAGTCGCGCTCGCTCGGCTTCGAGCCCGGCATCGTCTGGGTCCCGCACCCGATCCAGAACCGCACCGCGGCGGAACTCGAATCGCTGGCGGACGAGGCGATCGACCCGATCCTCGCCATGATCACGGCGCCGGACTGACGCCTCGAGGCCGGGGGCACGGCGGGCGCCGGACTTGCTCGCGACGCCGAAAACGGCCCAATTGGCAGCAGCCGGACCGGTAAGAACCAGCCAGGAGGCCGCATGCCTACCCGCCGACGATTCCTCGCCCGCCTCGGGGGCTCCGCCGCTGCAGCCGGAGCCATGACCGTCGTTCCCACGAAGTGGAGCACCGCAGTCGCGGCGGCCCGCGACCTGTCCCGCACGCCCGGCTCCCCGGAGGAGATCGCGCGGGACGAGGAGTTCTGGATCGAGATCCAGAAGGCGTTCACCACCGACCGTTCCCTCGTCAACCTCAACAACGGAGGCGTGAGCCCGACGCCCGCCCACGTGCTCGAGGCGATGAAGCGGGACCTCGACTTCGCGAACCAGATCCCGGTCTACAACGGGTGGCAGATCCTCGAGCCGCAGCGGGAGGGCGTCCGCGCCCGGCTCGCCCGGCAGTGGGACGTGGACCCCGAGGAAGTCGCGATCACGCGCAACGCGTCCGAGGGCCTCCAGATCCTCCAGAACGGGTATGACCTGGAGCGCGGCGACGAAGTCGTGACGACGACCCAGGACTACGGGCGCATGATCACGACCTTCCAGCAGCGCGAGCGCCGCGAGGGGATCGTCATGAAGCAGTTCAAGATCCCGGTCCCGGCCGAGGATCCAGCCGAAATCGTGCGGCTGTTCGAGGAGCAGATCACCGACCGCACGCGGCTCATCCTGATGTGCCACATGATCAACATCACCGGACAGATCCTCCCCGTGCGCGAGGTCGTGGAGATGGCGCGCGGCTACGGCATCCCCGTCCTCGTCGACGGCGCACATTCACTTGCACATCACGACTTTACCCTCTCCGAGTTGAACTGCGACAACTACGCCGTCAGCCTGCACAAGTGGCTGCACGCCCCGGTCGGCACCGGACTCCTCTACGTGAGGCGGGAGAAGATCCCCGAGATCTGGCCGCTGCAGGCCGCGGCGGAAAGCCGCGACGACGACATCCGGAAGTTCGAGGCGATCGGCACCCACCCGGAGGCCAACTTCCTCGCCATCGGCGAAGCGCTCACCTTCCACCAGCTCGTCGGCGGCGAGCGCAAGGAGGCGCGTCTCGTCCACCTGCGGAACTACTGGGCCGAGCAACTCCTAGAGCACGACCGCGTGCGGCTCAACACGAGCCTCAAGCCGGGCTTCGCGTGCGGGATCGCCAACGTCCAGGTCGAGGGCATCGACACGAGCGCGCTCCGCAACTGGCTGTGGAACGAGCACCGGATCTTCACGGTCGGCATCAACCACGCGGAGTTCACGGGGCTCCGCATCTCGCCGTCCACCTATACGACGCTCGAGGAACTCGACCGCTTCGTCGACGCGATGACCCGCGCGGTGAAGCACGGCATCCCCGCCTGACGGATCGCCTCTTGATACCACCTTGATCGGGAGGCGGAGGTTCGCGTGGATGGAGGCCGCGGCCAGGGCGCCGCAGGCCACGCGAGACCTTCAACGGGGAGTCGTCAAGGGATGGAGCTGTACGTGATCATCGGACTCGTAACCCTATGGTTGACCATCGTCGTCGTGGGATTGGCGGTGGCCGGCCGTACGCGCAAGCTCGAAGAGAAGATCGACCGCACGAGCGGCGAGCTGCGGGACGAGCTTCGGAGCGAGATCCAGGGCGTGCGCGGGGAGATCGGGACCTTGCGCGCGAGCGTGAACGAGGAGATCGGGAGCGTGCGCGAGGAGATCGGGAGCCTGCGCGCGAGCGTGAACGAGGAGATCGGGAGCCTGCGCGCGAGCGTGCGCGAGGAGATCGCGAGCGTTCGCGAGGAACTTGGTGGCCGCATCGACGCGGTCGTTGCGGAGCTGACCAGGACGCGCATGGCGGTGGCCCGATTGGAGGGTTCCGTGCTCGGCATCGCACCACCCGACACCGGCACGGATACGGCGTGATCTCGAGCAATGCGCCGCGGTGGCCGAAGAGATCGAGGGCGGACGGCGGCGAACCGTCCCCAACGTTCCCGCGGGAACGCCCCGATTCGCGGTAAACCGGGGCAGCAACTCGACGCGTGCAACGCGTGCGGCGTTCGCCGGAAACGATTCCGTCCTGTGACACCGACCCAACCTGTAAACCAGAGAGGGAGATCTCATGACCGAGACCTTTGACATGGCCTTGATTCAGCGCGGGGCCCGGCTCCGCCGCTCGCCGTACTTCGAGGCCACCCTCCGCGATGGATGCCGGAGTTATACGGTCTACAACCACATGTTCCTCCCGACGCGCTATGACGACCTGCACGCGGAGTACGAGAAGCTCCTGACCGGCGTCACGGTGTGGGACGTGAGCGTCGAGCGGCAGGTGGAGATCACCGGGCCGGACGCCTTCGAGTTCACGAACCTGCTCACGCCCCGCGACCTCTCGAAGTGCGCCGTCGGGCAGGGCAAGTACGTCCTCATCGGCGCCGAGGACGGGGGCATCGTGAACGACCCCGTGCTGCTGCGCCTGGGCGAGAACCACTTCTGGCTCGCGCTGGCGGACAGCGACGTGCTGCTGTACGCGAAGGGGGTCGCGCTCAACGCCGGCCTCGACGTCGAGATCTGCGAGCCGGACGTCTCGCCCATGCAGGTGCAGGGCCCGAAGTCGAAGGAGGTCGTGCGCAGGCTCTTCGGGGAAGACGTCCTGAAGCTCCGCTACTACTGGTTCCTGGAGACGGATGTGGACGGGATCCCGGTGGTCGTGACTCGCACGGGGTGGAGCGGCGAGGTCGGCTACGAGATCTACCTGAGGGACGGAAGCCGGGGGGTCGAACTCTGGGACCGCGTGCTGGAGGCGGGCCGCGACCTGGGCATCTCTCCCACCGGTCCGTCGGACATCCGCCGCATCGAAGCCGGCATCCTCAACTACGGCATCGACATGACGCTGGACACGAACCCCTGGGAGGTCGGGCTCGGATGGCAGGTCGACTTCGATCAGGAGGGCGACTTCATCGGCCGCGAGGCGCTGGCCCGGATCGCCGAAGAGGGGCCCCGGCGGCTCCTCGCCGGCATCGAAATCTCCGGCGCGCCGCTCGACTTGAACATGCACCGCTGGCCCGTGCGCGCAGGCGGAGGCGTGAACGGGGAGGGCGGCGCGATCGGATTCGTCACGTCCGCCGTGTATTCGCCGCGTCTCGGGAAGAACATCGGTTACGCCTTCGTACCGACCGCCTACGGAGAGATGGGCTCACGGTTGAGCGTGACGACGCCTAACGGAGAGCGGAACGCCACGGTGGTGCCCCGGCCCTTCGTGGATCCCCGCAAGGAGATCCCGAAGTCCTAGTGTAGCGACGCGACGTAGCGCGCGCCGCGACCCACCGGGTCCGTCAGCGCCTCATCCCCAGGAGGGAGGGTATCGCGCGCCCGAACCATCGTCCGATCGCGCTCACCGGTACGGAAACGCCCACCGTCGTGGACGTCTGTGGCGGGTCCGTGCCCGGCGCGTCGCCGGCGTCGCCTCCCCCGACCCCCGCCGCGGCGGCAGCCAGGGCCGCCGTTCCGGCCGCGATCCCGGCCCCGAGCAGGACGCTCTTCGTCGTCGAGAATTCGCGCACCTCGATGCTCGTCACACCGTCCCGGGCCACGCGAAGCGTGTCGTACTGCACGACGTCCTGGAACAGGCCGAGAGTGTGCCGCGTGCTCGCTTCAAACTCGATCGTGTCTCCCACGCTGATGACCTTACCCTCGACCGCGACCGTCCCGGTAGGCGAGTTGGGATCGACGATCGCGGACTGGATCGGCACGCGCAGCCTGGCCACCGCGCCGACGGGCGCGTCGTCGACAAGTCGGTAGGAGTAGCAACCCGGCGCGGTGAGCACGACCCCGAGCAAAGCGACGAGCCAATGTCGCCGCGCTCTAGCGCTCGGCAAGAGATCAGAACGCAACATCGAGGTCTCGCGTCAGGAGTTGGTTGAACGAGTAGACGAAGTGCCACGGTTCGTCGGGGAATATCCCGCCGGATTCGTCCACGAGACCACGGTCGTCGACGTTCACGATGACGCGGACGGAGAGAGTATCCCCATCCAGGGACTCCGCCTGGACGAGCCAGCGCCGATCGATGGAGATATTCATCGTTCTCTGGAAGGGGATTTCGTGAATCACCGTGTCGGCCCGGGCCACCTGCACCCGCGTCACCCCAAACTCGTTGAGGCCGGCCACGAACTGGGTGGAGTAGATCGCCCGGACCCGGTCGCCCGCCTCGCCCCGCATCTCGAAATAGATGTTCTCGGGCGTCGGGTCATCGAAAATCTCCGAACACCCGCCAAGGGCGATCGCGGCCAGCAGGAGCGGCAGTCGAACGTAGGGGGCGGCAGAGGCGGCGGGTGCGAACCGCCGCCTCCCCCCTGACCTCAACCTCCGCAACCCAGTCCGTTCAGGTGGCAGTTCGCCCGCAGCTCGATGATCGAAATCGGGAGCATCGTGCCCGGCGCATTGGACGCGGCGGCGGCGCCCTGCCACTTGGGATCGGTGAGTCCCCACCTGTACATGTCCGCCAGGCGCAGGCCCTGCAGCAGCACGTTCACCCGGCGCGTATGCTGGAGCATCTCCATCTCGGAGATCTGACCCGAGTACGGCGTCAGGTCGTCCAGCGCGCGGATGTGATTGATGTGCATGGCGAAGCCGTTGGAATCCCCGCCCGCCAACGCGTTTTCGGCCAGAATCAGGTGCATCATCCGGGCCGAGGCGAGCGTCAAGGGCGGATAGACCCCGCCCTTGTCGAGATAGCTGCCGCCCTTCCACTGATTCAGCCACTTGATGACGGCCGGATCGTCGACGTTATCGATGGGGTCCTGGAGCGCGATGCCGTTGATGTCGTTCTGGTCGTCGACCGTGGCGATCGAGAGGTCGATCTGGTTCTCCTTGCGGTCGTTGACCCAGGACGCCATCGAGTTGGTTACGCTGGCGGCGGAGAACGTCAGGTTGTGCGTCCAGTCCGGCTGGACGGTCGCCAGAACCGCGCTTGCGTCCATGCCGGCGTCGGCCGAAGACACCAGCCCGTTGCCGGATGGCGACGGGTTGATCGCATCCCATATCGCGCGGGACTGTCTGGCGCGGGCGCGGAGCGCCCTGGCCTGCGTCGCCATGTCGGTGGCCCCTACCTCGTTGAAGCCGGCGATGGCCGAAGAGAACTTGTCGATCGCGCCGTCCAGGACCTGACCCATGTTTGCCGGCCCGACCGGAGGTCCGCTCTCCGTCTTGTCGGAGAACGCGTAGTCCTCCTGGATCTCTCCGATCACCATGTAGATGATGCCGGAGTACATGTACGCGCGCGCCAGATCCGTCTTGATCGAGGTGGATGGGTTGTTGCCGTGATGCTCCTGCAGGATCTCGATGGCTTCGTCGCTCATCCACCGGGCCTGTCCCATGGCCGGGAACGGGCCATCGATGAACTCGTTCAGCGGATCATCCACGAATCCGAGATCGAGCGAGAGCCAGGCATCCCTGGAGCCGATCCAGCGCATCTCGTCGGACGCCACCAGGTACGGCTGCCAGGATTGTGAGACGGACGACGAAACGAGCGTGAGCGTTCCGTTCACCACGGCGGCCGCCGCCGCTTCCTTGCGGATGTCCTCCTCGACCAGGTCGTTGGGGTTGTTGACGTCCAGCAGATCGCCGCACCCAAGCGTGAAAGCGGCCAGGAGAGGCGTGGCCAACCAGGCCTTCATGTTTCGATTCCTCATGGTATGGTTCTCCCGCTTGGATCTAGAAAGTGACGCGCACGGACATCGTGAAGCGCCGCGGCACCGGAATGCCCCAGCCTTCCGTCGAATTCAGGAAGTTGCAGTTGAGGCCTTCGTTGCAGCGCCCGAGGACGTTGCCCTCCGGGTCCATGCCGGGGTAGTCGCCCATCATGAAGAGCAGCAGGTTGCGCACGCCCATGTTCACCGTAGCGGCCGAGAAGCCCCAGCGCTGGACGAACGTGGCCGGCACCCGGTAGCTGAGCGACAGCTCGCGCCACTGGATCCAGTCGGCGTCGTAGATCCCGTTCATGCCGCTCATCGGCGAGAGGCCCTCGACCTCATGCGCCCACGCGACCGCCGCATCGAGCCGCTCATCCGCCGACGAACCGGGGTTCAGCATCGTGGCGTACAGTTCGGCGGAGCGCGGCGTGTTGCGCCCGATGAAGTTGTTGGCGCGCCGGAACATGCCCGAGAGATCCTGCACCTGGTGACCGATCTTGTACTCCATGAGCGTCGTCAACTGGAAGTTGCCCAGGAACGCGAGGTCGAAGCCGAAGGAGCCCGCGAAGTCCGGAGTGGGGTTGCCGAGGTGCGTATCGAGCAATCCCGCCCCGCAGTTATGCGACGCCAACTCTCCGTTGGGCACTCCGAAGTCCTCGTTGCCGATCGCCAGCGGCTTGAAGCTGTTGGGATTGCGCGGCTGACTGAAGTACGCGAGCGCCTGATCGCGCGTCGGCACGACGCACTGGCCGTCGACCGGATCGAGGATGTTCAGCGGGATCGCGACATCGGCGACCTTCGCGCCGAAGAAGGCGCCCGGCGTGAATCCTTCGACCAGGTAGTTGCGGTAGCGCGGGTAGCTGCCGCCGGTCTTCAGCGGAGGCGCTCCGCCCATGTCCGTGATCTTCTCGGACAGGAAGGCCGTGTTCGCGAAGACGTTGAGCGAGATATCCCGCGCCTGGATCAGGTTGCCGCGGATACCGAACTCGACGCCGTGCGCCGACACCTCGCCGATGTTGTCGAGCTGGGTCTGCGTGAACCCGCCCGTGACCGGGAACTGGCGCGCGACCATGGCGTCGGTGACCACCCGATCCCAATAGGTCGCCTCGACCGACCACCGGTCGTTGAACAGACCCAGGTCGATCCCGAACTCCAGCTCCGTGGACACCTCGGGCTTCAACTGCTCGTTGCCGAGATTCGACGGCTGGACGCCGGGACCCACCTCGGTGCCCAGCGACGAGAAGGTCGTGAACTTGTCGAAGGCGCCCGGCTGCAGCCCGGACGTGCCGTAGGCCCCCTTGATCCGCATCGACGAGAAGACCTCGCTGTCCCACTGTTCGCTCGGGACGATCGCGAAGTTGGCCTTCGGGTAGAAGGCCGTGTTGAACGCCTCACCGAACGCCGAGTTGGCATCCCAGCGAGCGCCCACGGTCAGGAAGAGCCAGTTGTCCCAAGCGAGCTGATCCTGCACGTACCCGCCGAGCTGCGTCACCCGGAGCCAGTTTTCGAACGAGTTCTCGGAACCCAGCGCCGAAAGCGTCTCCAGGCCGGGACCGGGGAAGTCGCGTCCCTGCCCACCCGCCGACTGCGCCTGGCGCAGGAACCCCTGGCCGCCGAACAGCAGCGTGTGCTCGATCCGGCTGGTGCTGAAGACGTACGATCCCTTGACGTCGGCCGTAAGCTCGCGGCTACGGTTCTCCTGGACGTTTCGGCTCCCGTCCGGGGTCGAGCCCGAGAAGCCGTCCACGTTCCACCGATAGGGGCGGAAACTCACCGCGTCGTCGGAGGTGAAGTCGATCCCGAAGGTTCCGTTGATGTTGAACGCTTCGGTGGGCGAGAAGTCGATGTTCGTGGACCCCGCGAAGTGCTGCGAGTTCACGAAGTTCAGCTGGTAGGCGTTCTCGCGCAGCGTCGCGAACGCCGGCTGGCCGTAGTAGTTGATCTGCCCGAGTTCCGGGTCGGCGTTGGCGAGCCGCAGCTGCGACATGAGCGCCGATGAGAACACGCCGTAGATGTTGTTCGAGTTGTCGGGCGTGTGGTGCGCCATGTCCGAATAGAGCGTCGTAACGCCGATGCGCAGATCGCTGGTCGGGATCAGCGTGAAGTTGGTGTGGATCGATGCGCGGCGGTTGGTGTCGTTCTCCGGGTCCAGCCCCTCCGCCACCTCGAAGTTCCTCGCCGCGTCGTACGGCCCGTCCTCGGTGGCGAGGCGCGCGGAGGCAAAGTACTGGAACACGCTCGATCCGCCCTGGAGCGATCCGGAGTACGTCTGGCCGAATCCCGTGGTGAGCAGATCGGGGATCAGGTCGCGCTCGACCGGCTCCCAGGGCGACACGGGCTGTCCCCAGCGCGTCGACATCAGGTTGACGGCGTCCGACAGCCGCTCGGCGTCGCCGTCTCCCGTGCAGCCGGGACTCCCGCAGACCCGGCCGGCGAAGTCGGCCACCGGCAGGATGCGGTTGGTCGGCACGGAGATCCCGGTCAGGTCGCCCCGGAACGTGAAGCGCGGGCTCCCGATGGTGCCGCGCTTCGTGAAGATCTGGATCACGCCGTTCGAGGCCTCCGTCCCGTACAGCGTCGCGGCCGCGGCGCCCTTGAGGATCTCGACGCGCTCGATGGACTCGGGCGGGATGTCGTCGAGACGGGAGGGGTTCCCCTGCCCGTTGAAGTTCTGCACGGCGGAGCGGTCCACGCGGATTCCGTCCACGTAGACGATGGGCTCGTTAAGCTGCGACAACGACGCGGACCCGCGAATGCGGATGCGTGCGCCTTCGCCCGTGTAGCCCGACGAGGGCAGCGCCACCACGCCGGGTTCGCGGCCCGCGATGAGCTGGCTGAAGTCGGAGATGGGCGCGTTCTCGAGCTCCGCGGCGTCCAGGGTCGCGATCGTGTGGCCGAGCCTGCGTTTCTCGGTCGCGACACCGGTGCCCGTCACGACGATCTCGTCCATCTGGACCGCGGTGACGTTCAGGGCGAAGTCGAGCGTCGCGGTCGAGCCGGCGGTGACGGTCACGGCCTCGGAGGCCTGACGGTAGCCGACCAGGCGAACGACCACCGTCTGCTCGCCGGCGGGTACGTTGAGTAACACGAAGTCTCCGCTGGCGTTGCTGAAGGTCCCGATGCCGGTGCCTTCGATGAACACCTGCGCGGATGAAAGGGGTCGGAGGGAGCCTTCTTCGGTCACTCGGCCCGCGATGCTGCCCGCGGCCTGGCCACTCAGGCCCGGCGCGAGGCAGGCGAGCGCAACCAAGCCCACTCCCCATGCACCGATGGTGCGAGAGGCAAATCGTTTCATTCGGCGCTCCTTGCGCTGGAGGGGATGGAAGCGACCGAATGATCCGCTCCCGATTCCGCCAAACTCGTTCCACGATTTATAGGTCCAGATGCACCCGCCGTAAAGGCCCCCCCTATAAGAGGAGAAGCCGGGTCAGCCGGTTGCGCCGTCAGGCGGTCGCGAGGTGGTCGCCGAGTTCGCCGAGTTCGTGTTCCCAGCCGGCGACGTTGTCCTGGCGGTCGCTCTCGGTTCGGAAACCGCTCTCGACCAGGCGCAGGATCGTCCCGCCGCCTTCGCGTTCGGTGAGCGTCCATTCGACGACCGTCGTGTAGCCGCCCTCGAGCGGGGTCTCAGGCTGCCGGGCCCAGCGCCACACGAGTCGGCGCCCGGCCTCTATCCACTCGATCGCGATGGCGTACCGCCCGTGGTTGTCCCACACCAGCCAGCCCTGCGACCCCTCTCGCGGCGCGAGTCCCTCCACCCGGTCCGGGAACCACGAGCCCAGGCCGGCGGGGTCGGCAAGCGCCACCCACACACGGGCGGGCGAGGCGTCCAGCTCGATCGTCCGGTTGATCGCATCAGGTGGCGTTGGATTGCTGGTCATGGCACGTGGGGCTCCGGGTGTGCAGCGCAAGGTACATGAAACACCCCACCTCGGCTCCATTGACGGTCGTAACGCACGACGAATACCGTCCTCGCGCGATGAAGACACTGAGAAGACACTGACAGGAATGATGGGACGGCGTCTGTCGGCCGGATGCCGCAGCCTCGCGGCAGTGCCGCTCCTCACGGCGGCGGCGTGCGGAAGCGACGTCGGAGACGCTTCGGGCGTCGTGCTCGCACGACACGTCCATACGGACCTCTACGATGCCTACCCGGGCATTCCGTCGCCCGCCGGCGATCGAATCGTATTCGCCGACTATGCCGCGGACAAGCGATCGCTGACGGTCTACGACGTGGCGACGGGGGTCGGCCGCGCGCTGACGAGGACGCCGGGGGGACGGACGCGGGTGACCTGGTCGCCCGACGGTTCGCGCGTCGTGTACGTCGACCGCCAGTCCGACCGTCACGGAGTCTGGACGCTGGACCCGATCACCGGCCGGGAGTCGCGCATCGTGGACCCCGGCGACGCCCGCATCGACTATCCGAGATTGCTGGCCGACGGGACCGTGACGGCGCTTCGCTACGCGGGCGCCGATACCGCGTGGGTCGCGTATGCGCCGGGAGTCGAGCGCGCAATCTCGGTCGTCGTCGACCGGGCCGGCGGCTGGGTCGCGCCCGTGCGATCGCCCGATGGGCGCTCCGTCGCATACCTTCGCGCCGCGGGTAGACGCGCGGATCTCGCCGTGACGGAGATCGCGACGGGCGAGACGCGCACGCTCGCCTCCGACCTCCGGCTCGGATGGGACCGCCGCGTGGAGTGGTCCTCCACGGACCGGTCGCTCCATCTCGCGGCAGCCGGGGTCGACGACTCGCTCTTTGTCGCCTGGCGCGTGCCGGTGGACGGAGGCCCGACCGAACGGCTGGAGCACAGCGGCCGTGACGTGCTCGCGGTCACGCCGCTCGCCGACGGGCGCGTCGCCCTCAGCGTGTACCATACGCGCACCGCGGTGGGCCTCGTGCCTGTGACCGGAGGGGAACCCACGGACGTGACCACGACAGGTTCCACGAGCGCCTTTCTGCCCTCCTGGCACCCCGGCGGGCGGGCGCTGGGATTCATCACCTTCTCCTGGCGGCGCGTCCGCATGCCCATCGACTTCGACCTCGGCGTCCTTGACCTCGATGCGCAGGGCGCCCCGGCCGGCACCGCCCGAACGCTCCTCTCGGAGGAGGGCGAAGACTACGGAGCCGCGTGGTCGCCCGACGACCGGTGGCTCGCCTTCCACTCGCACATGGAGCAGAGCGACGACATCTGGCTCGTCCCGGTCGGCGGGAGCGAGCGACCCACACGACTCACGCACTTCGGGCCGGGCGCGGACACCGGCGAGCCGGATTGGAGCCCGGACGGGCGGGCGCTCGCCTTCAGCAGCCACGGCCCGCCGCTCGAGGGGAATCCGGGGTCCGTGTACACGGTCGCCGTCGATCCCGCCACGGGGCGCGCGGTCGCCGACCCCGTCCGAGTCCCGCTCGACGCGTTCCAGGGTTATGCCATGGGAGCCCGTTTCTCGCCGGACGGCGAGCGGCTGGCCTTCTACGGACGCTCGCTCGAGGACGGACGCGTCACCGTCTACACGGTGCCGGCCGCAGGAGGAGCCCCCACGGCCGTGGTCTCCTTTGTTAATGGCGAACCGTACAGCGCGCCCGAGTGGAGCGCCGACGGCATGTCGCTCTTCTACTCGCGCAACGACGGGGTCGGGCCCTTCCAGGTATGGAGGGTGGACATCTCTACCGGCGCGACCGGACAGGTGACGACCGGCGCCCTCGGCGCACTCCAGCCGAGCGTAAGCCCCGACGGACGCACGCTAGCGGTCACGATGCGCGAGGCCGCCATCGAGGTCGTCGCACTCACCACCGGAAGCGCAGGCGCCAACTCGGACGGAGGGTCCTGAACGACGCCCGTCTTGTGTTCCAGCTCTTTGGGCCGTCGACAACTTTGCCGTTCCGAAGCCATCCTCGGTGTTCGGATGGGCGGCGCGGATTTCGTCATGCTTCCGGACGTCAGCCGCTACCGGGGCAGATCAATGGCGTATACTTCGACGAACTCTTCTCCGAGTTCGCTCGTGCGGAGGACGGCGATGCGGTCCGCGGCCACATCGAGCAACTCGTGGCTGGCGCTGGGAATCGTGGTCTCAAGCTCAACCGGAGCCCAGCCGCTGACGCCGGTCTCTCTGACTTTCAGCAACTCCGGGCGATAGACGGGAAGGCTGAGGCGGCCGAGCGGGACGCCGTCGCGCCGGAGGACGGTCCAGTTCCGCTCCGCGTCGTCGAGGTCGGCGTAGCCGCCGATCCATATCGCGCCATCGGCAGCCACCTTCAGCGCACCGAAGGCAGGATAGGTGTCCCGCACGGTCGACTGCTCCAGCGTTCGGCGCTGAGCCGGACGCACCGCCTCCGGGTAGAGGTCGAGAACGAGTTCGGTCCAGGCTTCCTTTTCCCCGGAGGTGACCCGGCGGGGCGAATGGCCACCGCGGATCCGGGTCAGCGGTGTCGATGATTCGTACAGGGTAACGTCGAGCGAATCCGTCGTGGCGATCGCCGCGTGGCGGCCGCGCCCCGCATACAGCGCCGTGGCGGCGAACCCGACCTCGATCATCCGATCGGGTGTCACATGGCGCTGCTTGCCAGCCCACCGACCCAGGGTGTCCACGACCGCGCCCGCATCGTCGATCAGCACGAGAAAAAGTGGGCCTCGCTGTAACCCCAGGGGGCGGAAGGGACGCGTCTCGACCACGGCGAGGAATTCACCGCTCGCGAGGCCAACCAGCGGGACAAGAGCCTCGGTCACCTCGACACGCCGGACCCCGGTCGCGCTTCCCGCCGCGTCCAGGAAGGTGATTCGTCGCAGGCGATCGTCGAACACGGTGAGAGTTCCCTCCGCGTCGACCCCGATCCAGGCGATGTCGACATACTCTCCAGGCCCCTCTCCCTGGCGGCCTCTTCGTTCCAGGAGGCTCCCTTGTTGATCGAGGAGGAGGACCTGAGATGACCCCGCGTTCGCGACTGCGAGCAACGAATCCGTAAGGAACACCGCTCCCGTCACCCGGTAGAGCTCGAGGTCCGCCAGGGTGGAGTGGAGCAGCCGCCGGTTCAGTTCCGGAAGGTCGAG
>JAPPBA010000135.1 GCA_026705295.1 Candidatus Palauibacter australiensis | reverse complement strand
AACGCCCGGACCTTGGACCAGGAGAGCCGCCCCTTCTCCATCTCGGCCGAGGTCAACGGCAGCTCGGCGAGGCAGCGGGCCGCCCGCAGCCGCTCGCGAGCCGCGCCGAGGGAGATCCCGGCGCGCCAGTTCAGCCAGTGGGCGCAGGAGCGCCACCCGCTCCAGCGTTCCTCCTCATCGAAGCGGCGCAGCAGGATCAGGAGCCGATACAGGCTGGCGTCGAGGTGGGCGCAGAGTTCGGCGATCTCGTCGCCGACAGGGTCGCCGTTCAAGACCGCGGGGTGCGAGACCGCAGCGTTCGAGGCATCAGGGGTCGGGGCATCACGGGTCGAGGCATCGCGGGCGTCGGGCGTGACAGGCATGGCGTTCTCATCCGAATCTCAGGGTTCAGGGGCCCGCGCGGGGCCCGCGCGCGGGCGGGACGCGAGCGGGGAGCCGGCACCGTTTGTGACTCCGGTTTCATACCCCGTTCTTCGGTAAATGTTCGGGTCGCCTCTCAACCCGGTCTCAACGCGATCTCCAACGCGATCTCAACGGTCGGGACGTTCCCGCGGGAACGCCGACGACCCGTCGGCATCGGCAACTGGAGCGGGCCGCCGGTGAGATCGCGTCGTCGCGGGACGGGCTTCGTTGTGGTAACTACAATCCATACGGTCCGGGAACTCGACGAAGGGAAGGGCTACCAGCTGCGAATGAACCGCGTACTCGAGAGCTACGTGCGGCACCGGACCGCGAACCCCGACGACACCGGCGAGGGCGGCCGGGGATCGTGACCGTCGATCGGCGAGGGTTCGTGATCCGGACGGGCGCGGGGGCGGCGGGCCTCACGATCGGGCTCTCGGGGTGTGCGCCGGGGACGGGCGGTGGCGCGCAGGGGTCGGACGCGGCGGGCTGGCCGACGGATCCCGATGCGCTCGAAGCCCGCTACCGCGACAACATCTATACGCGCCTCCTCGGCGTGAGACCCCACCTCCCGGCGCACGAGCACGTCTCGCGACTGGGCGGGGGACGGATGGACGCCGAGGTCATCGCGGCGATGGCGGAGGCGAACGCGTTCTTCGTCGAGATGAACGAGTTGCTCGAGGCGGCGGGGGCGCGGATCGCGGAGCGGCTCGGGACCGAGGCGGCGCTCGTCACAGCCGGCGGCTTCTCGGCAATGGTGCTCGGGGCGGCCGGCTGCCTGACGGGCACGGATCCGGAGCGGGTTCACGCGCTTCCCCTCCCCACGTGGCCGCGCCGGGAGTGCCTGATCCAGACGCCGCACCGGTTCGGCTACGACCGGGCGTACCGGGACGCGGGGATGACGATCGTCGAGGCGCAGACGCGGGAGGACTTTCGGGCGAAGCTGACGGGGCGGACGGCGATGATCGCCGCGCTCGCGACGGCGGAGCGGCAGACGATGTTCGCACCTCCGGCGCCCGTGGACTGGGCGCCCGCCCCCGGGCCCGAGGTCATGGCCGTGCGCGAGCAGATCGAGATCGGGCGCGCGGCCGGTGTCCCCGTGCTGGTCGACATGGCATCGGACCTCCCGACCGGGGTGGGTCTCGTGGAGTTCGTCGAGGCGGGGGCGGACCTGATCGTGATCAGCGGCGGCAAGGGGATCGGCGGCCCGCAGTCGTCCGGCATCCTGGCCGGGCGGGCGGACCTCGTCGAAGCGGCGCGTCTGAACGCCTCGCCGAACGATGGCATCGGCCGGGGCATGAAGGTGGGGAAGGAGGAGATCGTCGGTCTCGTGGTCGCCCTGGACCGCTACGTGGCGCGCGATGTCGAGTCGTGGGTCGCGGGCTGGTCCGACATGGCCCGTCGCATCGCCGCGGATCTCGCCGACGTCCCCGGCCTCACCGCCGAGGTCGTGACGAACACCGCGGGCTACGAGGACGTGGAACTCACCTGGGACCCTGGCGTCATCCCCCTCACGACCGACGAAGCGAAAGCCGGACTCATGGCCGGTGAGCCCCGCCTCGCCTACCTGATGACCGTCCGCACGCGCCTCCTCCGCGAAGGCGAGGATGGGCTCGTCGCCCGCACCCTCCGCAACTTCTTCACCGAAGCAGCCACTACGGCCTGAGCGCCGGGCGACAATCACGGTGATTGTCGCGGCGGGCTTTGTCCATCTACGTTGGCGGGCCGCGGTCCGACCGGGCATGGCGTCCGGGAGGTCCGCCACAACCGCAGCGAATCAACGTGCCGCCGTAACAGGAGCGAGAGCCCCATGCGCAAGCTGGCCATCGTCACGCCGACCACGCTCACCCTCGCCGCAGCCGTCCTGGCCGCGGCGGATTTCGCCGTCGCCCCCTCGGCGCTCGCCGCCCAGGAGGCGGTGGTGTTCGACTCCGCCGATGTCGCGGGCCTCAGCTTCCGGTCCATCGGGCCGCCCCGGGGCGGGCGCAGCACGGCGGTGGCGGGGATCACGGAGCAGCCGCTCACCTATTTCATGGGCGCGACGGGCGGCGGCGTGTGGCGCACGGACGACGCCGGCCTCAACTGGCGCAACATCTCCGACGGCTACATCGAGACGGGCTCGATCGGGGCGATCGACGTGGCGGACAGCGACGCGAACGTCATCTACGTGGGCACCGGCTCGGCCCCCATCCGCGGAAACGTGTCGAAGGGGGTCGGCGTCTACCGCAGCACGAACGGGGGCGACTCGTGGACCCACATCGGCCTCCCGAACGCGGGGCAGATCGGCCGCATCGAGGTCCACCCGCGCGATGCCGACATCGCCTTCGTGGCCGCGCTCGGCGACCCGTTCGGGCCCAACCCCGAGCGCGGCGTCTTCCGCACGACGGACGGCGGGGACACGTGGGACCACGTGCTCGCGATCTCCGACTCCACCGGCGCGGTGGATCTCGCGATCAACCCGGTGAATCCGCGCATCGTCTTCGCTACGGCGTGGCGGGGCGAGCGCAAGCCGTGGACCGCGATCTCCGGTTCGGAGGAGTCCGGCGTGTTCCGGTCGACCGATGGCGGGGACACGTGGACCCGGCTCGAGGGCGGACTCCCCACCGGCCTCGTCGGCAAGGCGGCCGTCACCGTCTCGCGCGCCAACCCCGACCGGGTGTGGGTGCTCATGGAGGCGCCCAACGACCGGGGCGGCGTCTACCGCTCCGAGGACGGGGGCGACAACTGGCGGCGCGTGAACGACGACCGCGGGCTCCAGCAGCGCGCCTGGTACTACACGCACATCTACGCCGACCCGGTGGACGAGAACACGGTGTACGCCCTCAACGTCGGCTACAACAAGTCGATCGACGGCGGCGCGACGTGGCAGGGCTACGGCGTGCCGCACGGAGACGTGCACGACCTCTGGATCAACTACGAGAACCCCGACTTCCAGGTCGTGGCGAACGATGGCGGCGGGCAGGTGACGACGACCGGCGCGGAGAGCTGGTCCACGTACTACAACCAGGTCACGGCCGAGATGTACCGGGTGTTCGTCGACAACCAGTTCCCCTACCGCGTGTACGGCTCGCAGCAGGACAACTCCACGATCATGGTGCCCAGCCGCGGCATGCCGGCGGTGCAGCCGGCGCAGCACTGGGCCGCGGTCGGCGGCTGTGAGAGCGGCCACATCGCGATCGACCCGCGGAACCCGAACGTGACGTACGCGGGCTGCTACGGCGGCAGCATCAACCGGGTGGACCGGGGCACGGGCGACGTGCGCCAGATGCTCCTCTATCCCCAGCTCCAGCTTGGACAGGCCCCGAAGACGATGCGGCACCGCTTCCAGTGGAACGCGCCGATCCGGATCTCCCCGCACGACCCCGACGTCATCTATCACACCTCGCAGTACGTGAACCGGACATCGGACGCGGGATACTCGTGGGAGACGATCAGCCCGGATCTCACGCGCAACGACACGACGAAGATGGAGCACGCGGGCGGGCGCATCACGTGGGACAACACCGGGGTGGAGATGTACGGGACGATCTTCGCCTTCGAGGAATCGCCGCACGAGGCGGGCGTCCTGTGGGTGGGCTCGGACGACGGCCTCATCCACGTCTCGCGGGACGACGGGGCGAGCTGGGAAGACGTGACGCCGGGCGACCTGCCCGAGTTCTCGACCGTCAACATGATCGACCTCTCGGCGCACGGCGCGGGGCGGGCGCACGTCGCCGTCTACCGCTACCGGATGCAGGACAACACGCCCTACATGTGGCGCACGGACGACTACGGGGCGAGCTGGACCCGGCTCTCGGGCAACGGGATCGAACCGGGCCACTTCGTGCGCGTCGTGCGGGAGGACCCGGCGCGGGAGGGCCTCCTCTACGCGGGCACGGAGTTCGGGCTCTACGTGAGCTTCGACGGCGGCGACAACTGGCAGCGCTTCCAGCAGAACCTGCCGATCACGCCGATCACGGACATGCTCGTGCACGAGGGCGACCTCGTCATCGGGACGCAGGGCCGCTCGTTCTGGATCCTCGACGACGTGTCTCCGCTCCGCACGATGTCCGCGGCCACGCTGGCGGCCGACGTCCACCTCTACGTGCCGCGCGACGCGGTGCGCGCGCAGGGCGTCTTCCCCAACGGGGCGTCGATTCACTTCGCGCTCGGCGAGGGGATGGAGGAGACGATCAACCTCGAGATCGCGGATGCGGCCGGCGAGGTCGTGCGGGTCTACTCCTCGAACCCGGGTTCTTGGGACGAGGAGGCGAAGGCGGCGATCGGCCGGGCCTCGACCTGGTCGCCGGACCGCCTCCAGACGAGCGCGGGTCTGAACCGGATGGTTTGGAACCTTCAGGGAGAAGGGCCCGACCTCGTCCAGGGCGCCCGGATCTGGGGCTTCACGGGCCGGGTGCCCGCGGTGCCCGGGCGCTATGAGGTGCGGCTGACGGCGGGGGACGCGACGCAGACGCAGCCGCTGGCGGTCCATGTCGATCCGCGCGTGGCCGACCAGATCACGGTCGCCGACCTGCAGCAGCAGCACGACCTGATGGTCCGGGTGCGCGGTCTTCTCCAGCAGTCGCACGACGCCGTGCGCGAGGTGCGTTCGGTCCGGTCGCAGATGAGCGACATCGCGACGTCCGTGGAGGAGGCCGGCTACGGCGATGACTTCACGGAGATGGCGGACGCGGCGGGCGAGAAGCTCACGGATGTCGAGGAGGAACTCTTCCAGACGCGGAACCGCTCGGGGCAGGACATGCTCAACTTCCCGCCCATGCTCGACAACGAGATCGCGAACCTGTACGGCTACATCGCATCGACCTACGACCGCCCCAACGCGGTGGCGGCCGTCCGCGCCGACGAACTCGAGGCCGAACTCGGCGGGTGGCTGACCACGCTCCAGCAGATCATCGACACGGACGTCGCGGAGTTCAACAACCGCCTGCGCGAGGCCGGCGTCCCCGGCGTCATCGTGCGCACCAGGCCCCGCGCCACGAGCTGACCGGCGTGGGGGTTGGTCGGCGCCGGTCGCCGCACGTCGCCTCGTGAGCCGGGGGGGAAGAGGCTCGCCGGCCGCACCGGCGGGGCTGCTGGCGCTCGTGATCCTCTCGACCGCGGGGTGCGGCGGCGACTCCACGGCGCCGCCCACGGCTTCTCCCAACCGCCGGCCGACACCGACGAGCACGATCCCGCCCCAGGAACTGGCGGCCGGCGACACGCTCACGGTGGACGCGGCGGCCTACTTCACGGATCCGGACGGGGACGCCCTCACGTTCTCCGTCGCGACCTCCGACCCCGGCGTCGCTTCCGCCTCGCTTTCAGGCACCACCGTCACCGTCGCCGGGGTCGCGCCGGGCGAAGCGCGGGTCACGATCCGGGCCCGCGATCCCCGTGCGCTGCAGGCCCGACTGGAGTTCCAGGTTCTCGTGCCCGAGCCCGTGACGGCGGACCACGTCGTCCTCCGGGCGTTCTACGAAGCGACGGGCGGCGAGGCCTGGACCGCCGACGACAACTGGCTGACCGGTCGACCGCTGGATACGTGGTACGGCGTGGGCGTGGACCAGGCGGGGCGGGTGACGGACCTCGACCTGGCCTTCAACCGACTCCGGGGGCATCTCCCCCCGGAACTCGGCGACCTCGACCGCCTCCAGTCGCTCTTGCTGCCGGGAAACGAACTCGCCGGGGCCGTCCCGCCCGAACTGGCCCGCCTGCCGATCCTCGTGCAACTGGATCTCGGCGACAATCGCCTCCACGGCCGGATCCCGCCGCTGATCGGAGACTTCCGCTACCTGGATGACCTGGACCTCGGGGACAACGAATTCGAGGGGCCGATCCCGGCGGCGCTGGGCAACCTCGGCGCGCTGCGCCGGCTGGACCTGAGCGGCAACGATCTCACGGGACCCATCCCGTCCGAGCTCGGGGACCTGGGCGAACTGCAGACGCTGCTGCTCATGCGTAACAACCTCGAGGGACCGGTGCCCGCGGCGCTCGGGCGCCTGGCGGCGCTGCGCGAGCTGAACCTGTCGGACAACGCCTTGCTGACCGGCCCGGTGCCCGTCGAGTTGACGTCGATCCGGGGGCTGGTCCAACTCCATCTCGGAGGCTCGGGGCTCTGCGCCCCCGCCGAACCTGCCTTCCGGGACTGGCTGGAGCGGCTGTACAGATACCGGGTCGCCGTGTGCGGGCAGGACGCGTCGATCGTGCTCACCCAGGCCGTGCAGTCGTCACGGTTTCCCGTGCCGCTCGTCGCAGGCGATTCCGCGCTGCTGCGCGTGTTCCTGACCGCCCCTGAAGGTGCGTCCGTCGATTTTCCGGCCGTCCGGGCCCGGTTCTACGTGGAGGGCGCCGAAACCCACGTCGTCGACATTTCCGCGCAGACGAACCCGGTACCGACCGCGATTGAGGAAGGCGATCTCGCCACGTCCGCGAACGCCGTCGTGCCGGGGCGGGTCGTGCAGCCCGGACTCGAAATCGTCGTCGAGACGGATCCCGACGGCACGCTGGACCCGGCTCTGGGACTCACGCGGCGGATCCCCGACAGGGGCCGGCGCGCGGTCGACGTCCGAACGATGCCCACCTTCGATCTCACGGTGATTCCGTTCGTGCTGACGTCAGACCCGGACGTCTCGATCGTGAGCCTCGTGAACAGCCTGACGCCGGACCACGAACTCTTCTGGGACACGCGTACGCTCCTCCCGGTGGGAGCCATGACGGTTACGGCGCACGAGCCCGTCATGGCATCCACCAACAACCAGAGCGCGCTCCTGGGCCAGACGGCGGCGATACGTGCCGCGGAGGGGGGAGCCGGGCACTACATGGGCACGATGACGAACAGCGACGGCGGAGGCGTGGCTTTCGTCGGCGGGTTCGCCAGCTTCTCCAGTCACGATCGAGCCGACATCGTCGGGCACGAATTCGGGCACAACATGAGCCTCAGCCACGCCCCCTGCAGCGCGACCGGCTTCGATCCGTGGTATCCCGGGGCGAGCGGGCAGATCGGCGCATGGGGATACGACTTTCGCGACGGCGGAAGTCTCGTTCCGCCGGATAGGCCCGATATCATGGGATATTGCGATCCGCACTGGATCGGGGACTATCACTTCTACAACGCGATGCGTTTCCGCCTCCGCACGGAACCACTCGAATCCGCCCCGCGCGGGGCAGCGGGCGGCGATGGCCGCACGCTGCTGCTCTGGGGCGGTGTCAGCGAGGAAGGCGTTCCCTACCTGGAGCCCGCGTTCGCCCTCGACGCTCCGCCGTCTCTGCCCCGGCGGGGCGGCGATTATCGTATTCGCGGCCGGAACGCGTCGGGTGAAGAACTGTTCGCATTGCGCTTCGACATGTGGCGCATCGCCCATGGGAACGGAGGTTTGGGTTTCGCCTTCGCCGTGCCGGTCCAGCCCGCGTGGGCGAGCGCGCTCGCGAGCCTCACGCTCTCGGGGCCCGGTGGATCCTTTACGCTCGACGGCGGGAGCCACCTCCCCACCGCCATCGTGCGCAATCCCGCGACCCGACAGGTGCGCGCGATCCTGCGGGATGCGTCGCCCGCCGGACTCGCCGGGGCGGTGGCCGAAGCGCTGGCCCTGGACCCCACCCTCGAGGTCTGGGTCAGCCGCGGGATCCCCGACCCCGCGGACTGGGACCGCTAAGCCGTTGCGCTACTGGCCCTCGCGGTCGCGCAGCTCCGCCAGCGCGCCGGTGTCGATCGCGTCTCGCAACTCGTGGAGTTCGTCGATCGTCAGGTTCCGTCCGTCCAGCTCGACGACGAAGCGATCCTCGATGAACCAGGTGAACTCCGCGCGGCCGCGGTCGCCGCGCGTGCGGCGGAACTCCTCCATGGCCGGATAGCCCTCGTATTCGATCGTCCGTTCCCACCCCCGGTCGCTCTCCTGGTCGACCGAGAGATCGAGCCACTCCACGAAGCCCTCCGAGCCGATCACGGGAATCGCGCCGACGTCGGCGATGGTGACTTCGACCTCGGCCCCGTTCCTTCCCTCATACTCCGCTTCGGCCACGGACACGTGGAACCCCAGAGCTCCGCCCGTCGCCCCCTCGCGCGAGACCCGTCTCAGGTTCCCCGCCCGCTCGGGCAGAAGATCGTAGAACTCGCGGAAGGGGATCGGGCGATCGACCAGCGTCTCGGCACTCAGGTCCTCGGCGAAGTCGGACATGTGCTCGCCGATCTCTTCCACCGCGTCGGT
>JAPPBA010000134.1 GCA_026705295.1 Candidatus Palauibacter australiensis | reverse complement strand
AACGGCCCAGGACGCCGGCGCCGCCTCCGTGCTGCCCGGCGCGACGCGGCTGGCGGAGTGGGACTCGCTCGAGCGCCTGTCCCGAAACGACCTCGAGGCGCCCGTCCTCGCCCGGCACCCGGAACTGTCGGAACTCTTGGAGCGGCTGCGGGAGTGCGATCCGGCGCTGGCCGCGATGACGGGATCGGGCTCGACGCTCTTCGCGATCTTCCGCGACGAGGCCGAGCGCGCCCGAGCCCGCCGAACGGTCGCCGCCCTCGAACGCGCCGAGGGTCTCCGAATCCTGGACGCCTCCCTGCCGACCTGAGGCCAGGCTTGGATCGTTGCAGCTCGTTGAGGGTTCGTTGATCGTTCGTCGTAGTCTTGGGTATTCGCTGCCCCGAGCGGGACACCGTGGGGCTGCTCGTAGCTTGAGACACGACTAGACTAATTCCATGAGCGCATACCTGATTTGCCTGAAGGAGCCCGACCCTGAGGTTCTGGCATCCATCCGCGAGGAGTGGCCCGACGATCGCTACGAAGTGAGCGACACGCAGATTCTCGTCGACAAAGCCAACGGTGGGGAATCGGTTTACGACCGGATCGAAAAGCGTCTGGGCAAACACTTCCACGTCTTGATCGTCAGAGCTCGGTACTACCACGGCCGTCACAACGTCGATCTCTGGGAATGGCTCGAATCTCATGCCCCGGTCGGATGACGCCGGTAGGGCCATCGTTTCTGGCGTCGCAGGCAACATGATCCGCTTTCGACTCCCGTTGTTCTCCGGACAGGAAGCCAGCCCCCCATAGCACGGAGGCGTCCGCGCGCGGTTTGACTCGGTTAGCCGCGCGACGCCATCTTCGGCCCCTCTGGCCCCTCGTCTAATGGCAAGACACCGGCCTTTGGAGCCGATGATCCAGGTTCGACCCCTGGGGGGCCAATCCCATGCCTGATTCCCATGTCTGATTCCGGCACCCGCCCCAACCGACTCGCGCGGGAGAAGAGTCCCTACCTTCTCCAGCACGCCTTCAATCCCGTGGACTGGGTTCCGTGGGGGGAGGACGCCTTCGCGCGCGCCCGGGCCGAGGACCGTCCGATCTTCCTCTCCATCGGGTACGCGACCTGCCACTGGTGCCACGTGATGGAGCGAGAGTCCTTCGAGGATGAGGATGTGGCCGCGCTCCTCAACCGGGACTTCGTGTCGATCAAGGTGGACCGCGAGGAACGGCCGGACATCGACGGCGTCTACATGACGGCGTGCCAGCTCATGACGGGGCAGGGGGGATGGCCGCTCACGATCGTGATGACGCCGGACAAGCAGCCCTTCTTCGCCGGGACCTACTTCCCGCGCGAGAGCGTGGCGGGGCGGGCAGGGATGCTGGACCTGCTGCCGCGGCTCGCGTCTCTGTGGCGGGAGCGGCGGGCGGATGTGGAGGCGGCCGGGGCCTCGGCGCTGGCGGCCATCCGGGAGGTCGAAGTGCGCGGGCTGGGTTCCGGCGAGGGCGCGCTCGACGAGGAGACGCTCCGCCGCGGCTTCAGCGACCTGCGGGCCCGCTTCGACCCCCACCAGGGAGGGTTCTCCCGGGCTCCGAAGTTTCCGGCACCGCACCAACTCCTCTTCCTCCTGCGCTGGAGCGACCGCACGGGCGACCGGCGTGGCGTGGAGATGGTGGAGAAGACGCTCGTCTCCATGCGGCGGGGAGGCGTCTTCGACCACGTCGGGTACGGCTTCCACCGCTACTCGACGGATGCCCGCTGGCTCGTCCCCCACTTCGAGAAGATGCTGTACGACCAGGCGTTGCTCGCCATGGCGTACACGGAGTTGTGGCAGGTGACGGGCGACGACGCGCACCGGAGTGTGGCCCTGGAGATCTACGAGTACGTCGCGCGCGACCTCACGGACGCGGAGGGCGGCTTCTATTCGGCGGAGGACGCGGACAGCGAGGGACGCGAAGGGGCGTTCTACGTGTGGACGCGGGACGAGTTCGACGAGGTGCTGGCGAAGGCTCTGGGGGAGGACGCGGCCGCGCTCGCGCGACGCGCCTTCCGGGTCGAGGCGCGCGGCAACTTCGCCGACGAGGCGTCGGGGCTCCGGACCGGCGAGAACATCCTGCACGCCAAAGAAACGCCCGCCGAAATCGCGGCGGCGCTGGGGGAGGACGCCGACGGCATCGAGGAACGGCTGGAGGAGGCGCGCCGCGTTCTGTTCGAGAAGCGGGCGCTGCGGGAACGCCCGCTGCTCGACGACAAGATCCTGACCGACTGGAACGGGCTCATGATCGCGGCGCTGGCGCGGAGCGGCCTCGCCTTCGGCGACGAGACGCTCGTCAAAACGGCGGCGCGGGCGGCCGACTTCATCCTCGGGCGGTTGCGCGACGGCGAGGGAGGGCTGCTCCACCGCTACCGGGACGGGGACGCGGCGATCCCCGCGGGCGCGGCGGACCACGCCTGCCTCATCTGGGGGTTGATCGAGCTGTACGGGGCGACGTTCGACCCGCGCTGGCTCCGTGCGGCGCGCGAGTTGCTCGATCCGCTCCTGGAGCGCTTCTGGGACCCGGAGCGGCTCGGCGTGTTCAACGTGGACGCGGCGCAGAGCGACGTGCCGGTCCGGCAGAAGGAGCTGTACGACGGGGCCACGCCCTCGGCCAACGCGACGACGTGGTACGTGCTCCTCCGGCTCGGCCGGCTCACGGGCGACGTCGAACTCCTGGACCGGGCGGAGGCGCTGCGCGGGGCGCTCGCCGGCCCCGTCGGCGGCGCCCCCTCCGCGCACACAATGTCGCTCGTCGCTCTCGATCTCGCCCTGGGCCCGGCGCAGGAAGTCGTCGTGGCGGGGGATCCCGACGAGCCCGGCACGCGGCGCATGCTGGCCGCGCTCGCCGGCCGCTACGCGCCCCGCACGGCCGTCCTCTTCAAGCCGGCAGGCCGCCGCACCGACGCGGCCGAAGCGCCCGGCGCGCCCGCGGCGGACCGGCTCGCGGAGATCGCGCCCTTCACCGCGCCGCACGACCTCCTGGACGGGAAGGCGACGGCATACGTTTGCACCGGCTTCGCGTGCCGGCGTCCAACGACCGACATCCGGGAGATGATGGAACAGCTCGCCTGATCTCCCGACGACAGACGTCTCCACACGACCGACACTTCCACACGACCGACACTCTACACGACCGACACTGGAGTTCGAGGCATGGGCCTGGACCAGACGATCTACGGAAACACGCTTTCAACCTGGCTGCTCGCCGCCGGCATCTACGCCCTCACGACCCTCGCGCTGTGGCTGCTCGAACGCTACGCGCTGCGGGCGTTCGCGCGCTTCGCGAGCCAGACCCGGACCTCGATCGACGATCTCGTCGCGGACGTGCTCGGCGAGACGAAGTTCGCCCTCATCCTCTTCGTGGGGCTCTTCGCCGCCTCGCTCGTGCTCGAACTCGATCCCGTCGTGGCGCTCGTGATTCGCCGCGCCGCGGTCATCGCCATCGTCGTCCAGGGCGGCATCTGGGCCAGCGCCGCGATCGCCTTCTGGGTGCGCCGGTTCGTGGATGCGACGGCGGGCGAGGATGCGGAGGCCGTGACCATGGTCGGCGCCCTCTCCTTCGTGGGCCGGCTCGCCGTGTGGTCCGTCGTCCTCCTCCTCATCCTCGACAACCTCGGCGTCGAGGTCGCGGCCCTGCTCGCGGGCCTCGGGATCGGCGGCATCGCCGTCGCCCTCGCGGCGCAGAACGTCCTCGGGGACCTGCTCGCATCGCTCTCCATCATCCTCGACAAGCCCTTCGTCATCGGCGACTTCCTCGTCATCGGCGAGTTTCAGGGGTCGGTGGAGCACATCGGCCTCAAGACGACCCGGCTGCGGAGCCTGGGGGGCGAGCAACTCATCCTCGGAAACAGCGACGTGATCAACACCCGGATCCGGAATCTCGGGCGCATGGCGGACCGGCGCGGGGCGCTGAAGGTCGGCGTGACCTACGACACGCCGCGCGACCTCCTGGCGCAGATCCCCGCCTGGATCGAGGAGATCGTGGAGGCGCAGGAGGAGACCCGCTTCGACCGCTGCCACCTGTCGGGCTTCGCGGACTCCGCGATCGAGTTCGATACCGTCTTCTACATGACCGTCCCCGAGTACGCCCGTTTCATGGATGCGAAGCAGGCGATGCTGCTCGCGATCCACGAACGGTTCGACCGGCACGGTGTCGAGTTCGCGTACCCGACACAGGTCGTTTACACGATTCCGGGGCGCTCGACGGCGGATGCTCGTTGACAAAAACCCGCGTGAATCGATAGTCTGGGCGGCTGTCGCCCCGGGGTTCGGCCCCGCGGCGCATGGGTTCGGGACCCACACAGTTTCTCTTCCATTCCGGCACGGCCCCCCGCGCGCGTCACAGGCGCGGAGCGACGAGCGCCGGAACCAGACCAGCGAGCCAGTCGACACGCATGGACACCACGGACTTCTCGTTCCATACGAGTCCGATCATGCTGCTTTCGGGTACGGCGAATCCCGCCCTCGCGCAGGGGATCGCCGACGTGCTCGGAGAGCGGCTCGGCGACGTTACGATCAAGCGGTTCGCCGACGGCGAGATCTTCGTGCGCATCGACGAAAACGTGCGCGGGCGCGACGTCTTCCTCATCCAGCCCACGAACCCGCCGGCGGAGAACGTGCTCGAACTCCTGATCCTGATCGACGCGGCGAAGCGCGCCTCGGCGGCGAGGGTCACGGCGGTCGTGCCCTACTACGGGTACGGGCGCTCCGACCGGAAGGATCAGCCGCGCGTGTCGATCGCGGCGAAGCTGCTGGCGAACCTGATGACGGCCGCCGGCGCCGACCGCGTCCTCTCGATCGACTTCCACCAGCACCAGATCCAGGGCTTCTTCGACATCCCGGTGGACCACCTGTACGCGGCCCCCGTCTTCCGGCGCTACTACGAGATGAAGAAGCTGGACAACCTCGTCGTCGTCGCGACGGACGTGAGCGCGGCGAAGATGGCGCGCGGCTACGCCCGGCGTCTCGGGGGGGACCTCGCGATCATCGACAAGCGGCGTCCGGCGCCGAACGAGGCCGAGGTCTCGAACATCGTGGGCGACGTCGAGGGGAAGCACTGCATCGTGCCCGACGACATGATCGACACGGCCGGGACCATGGTGTCGGCCATCCAGGTGCTGAAGGAGCGCGGCGCCCTGGACATCTACGTTCTCGCCACGCACCCGCTCATCTCGGGGCCGGCGGTGGAGCGCCTCGCGTCGGCCGACGTGAAGGAGATCACGGTCACGGACACCGTGCCGCTCGCTCCGGGCGTGCAGGAAGCGCTGCCGAAGCTGACGGTGCTGTCGGTGGCGAGCCTCCTCGCGCAGGCCATCGAGAGCACGCACGAGAACACCTCCGTAAGCAAACTGTTCAAGTAAGAGGCGAATAGAATGACGAACGAATCCGCCAGACTGACGGCGCGGGCGAGGACCGCCTCCGGCAAGGGCGCGGCGAGACAGCTCCGCCGGAGCGGCCAGTTGCCCGCCGTCGTGTACGGCCGCCGGGACGAGGCCGAGTCGCTGGCGCTGGACACGCACGAGCTTTCGCGGCTGCTGAGCCGGATCCACGCGGCCACGACGGTGATCGACCTCGAGGTCGACGGCGGCGAGCCGCGCCCGGTGCTGATCCGCGAGATACAGCGCCACCCGTATCGACCTCAGCTTCTGCACGTGGACTTCTTCGAGATCCGCGCGGACGTGAAGATCCGGGTATCGGTTCCGCTCCACCTCCTCGAGACTCCCGCCGGCGTGGAGGTGGGCGGGATACTCCAGCACCTCCGGCACGAAATCGAAGTCGAGTGTCTGCCGAACGAGATTCCGTCCGCGTTCACCATCGACGTGTCGGAGCTCGAGATCGGCGATTCGCTGAACGTCTCGGACGTGGATACGGGCGGGGTCGAGGTCCTCGACGACGAGGCGTTGACGATCTGCACCGTCGTGCCGCCTGCCGTTGAGGAGGTCGAGGAGGAGGAAGAGCTCGAGGAAGTGGAAGAGGTCGAAGGCGAGGCTGCGGCCGAGGCCACGGAGGACGAGGCGGAGGAGGGCTGAGCCGAACGGCCGCGGGCCGATTCGCGGGGGACCGTGCGGCTGCTGCTGGCTCTGGGGAATCCCGGCGCGAAATACCGGGACACGCGGCACAACATCGGCTGGTGGCTCGCCGACCGCCTGGCGCGCCGCTGGGGCGGGGATCCCTTTCGCGCGGACGGCCCCACCGCGTGGACGGCGGCGGTCGGGCGGCCCGGCGTCGAGATCCACAAGCCGCGGACGTACATGAATCTGAGCGGCGAAGCGTTGGCGGCGCTGCTGGATCGCCGGCGCTTCGACCCGGCGACGGACATGCTCGTCCTCGTCGACGATGTCGCGCTGCCGGCGGGTCGCTTCCGCCTGCGGGCGAAGGGATCGCCGGGCGGGCACAACGGGCTCGCTTCGATATCGGCGAGTCTCGGCTCCGACGACTACGGCCGCCTCAGGCTCGGCGTCGGGCGGCCGCCGGACGAGCGCATCGACCTGGCGGCCTGGGTGTTGTCACGGATGCCGCGGGCGGAGGAGGAGGCGGCGCTGGGCGCCTTCCCCCGTGCCGCCGAAGCGGTGGAGTACTGGCTGGACCATGGCTCGGAAGCGGCGATGAACCGCTTCAACCGTCCGGGGTGAACCCCCGCTGATCGAGGGATAGCCGCTGATCACGGATAGCGCCGATCAGGGGATAGCAGAGGGAGCAGGAAAACGTGGGCGGAAACATCGTCGGAAACATCGATTTTGCGGTCTGGCTCGGCGTGATCGGGCTCATCTTCTCCTTCGCGCTCTTCATGTACGTGAAGGCGCAGCCCGTCGGAAACGAGAAGATGGCCGAGCTGTCGGAGGCGATCCACTCGGGCGCGATGGCGTTTCTGCGGCGCGAGTACACGGTGCTGCTGCCGTTCATCGTCGTCGTGGCGGCCCTCCTGTTCTGGCTCGTGGGCCCGCACACGGCGGTGGCCTACGCGCTGGGCGCCGCGTGCTCGATCATGGCGGGGTTCTTCGGGATGAAGGCGGCGACGGCGGCCAACGTCCGGACCTCCGAGGCGGCGCGCGCGGAGGGCCAGGCCAAGGCGCTGCGGGTCGCCTTCTCCGGGGGCGCCGTGATGGGCATCGCGGTGGCGGCGCTCGGCCTGCTCGGGATCGGCGCCGTGATCGTGATCTACGATCCCCAGGCGACCGGCTTCCGCCCCTTCGGCGAGATCATCTCGGGCTTCGCGATGGGCGCTTCCTCGATCGCGCTCTTCGCGCGCGTGGGCGGCGGCATCTACACGAAGGCGGCCGACGTCGGCGCGGACCTGGTGGGGAAGGTCGAGGCCGGGATTCCGGAGGACGATCCGCGCAACCCGGCGACGATCGCCGACAACGTGGGCGACAACGTGGGCGACGTGGCGGGGATGGGGGCGGACATCTTCGAGTCGTACGTGGGTTCGGTCATCGCCACGATCGTCATCGGCGTGACGAGCGCGATGATCCTCGACGGGGCGCGGCTCCAGGCCGTGGCGCTGCCGGTCCTCTACATCATGGCCGGCTTCCTCGCGAGCGCGGTCGGCGTACTCGCCATCCGCGTCCTTGAGCGCATGAGTCCGGCGGCGGCCCTGCGCTGGGCGCCGATCATCGGGGCCGTGATCTTCTGGGTCGCAGCGTACGCGATCACGGTGAACCTCCAAATCTTTGACGCCGCGGCGCAGGGCAAGTGGGTCTTCATCCACCCGAACGCCGGCCCCTTCTGGGCCATGCTGTTCGGATCGCTCGTCGGCATCGCCATCGGCCTCGTGACGGAGTACTACACGGCGGAGAAGCCGATCCGGCGCATCGCCGAGGCCTCCGAGACCGGCTCCGCGACGAACATCATCACGGGACTCGCGGTCGGGATGGAATCCACGTTGATTCCCATGCTCCTGATTTCCGCCGCCATCTTCCTCGCCTTCAACTTCGCCGGCCTGTACGGGATCGGGATCGCCGCCGTGGGGATGCTGGCCACGGTCGGGGTGACGATGTCGGTCGACGCGTACGGCCCGGTGGCGGACAACGCGGGCGGCATCTCGGAGATGGCGGAACTGGGGCCGGAGGTCCGCTCGGTGACCGACTCGCTCGACTCGCTCGGCAACACGACGGCGGCGATCGGCAAGGGATTCGCGGTCGGCTCGGCCGCGCTCACGGCGCTCGCCCTCTTCTCTGCCTACGCGAACGCGGTGGGTCTGCGCGAGACCGGGATCAACCTCATCGATCCGCTCGTCGTGATGGGGCTCTTCATCGGCGGCGTGACGCCCTTCTTCATCGCCGCGCTCACGATGACGGCGGTGGGCCGTGCGGCGGCGGGCATGGTGGCGGAAGTCCGTCGCCAGTTCCGCGAGATCCCCGGCATCATGGAGGGGACGGCGAAGCCGGATTCGGCGCGCTGCGTGGACATCTCCACGAGGGCGGCGCTCCGGGAGATGATCGTGCCGGGCCTGGTGGCGATCATCGTCCCCATCATGGTCGGCCGCTTCCTCGGCGTGGCGGCGCTCGGCGGCGCGCTGGCCGGCGCGACCGTGAGCGGCGTGCTACTCGCGCTCTTCATGGCGAACTCCGGGGGCGCGTGGGACAACGCCAAGAAGTACATCGAGACCGGAGCCCACGGGGGGAAGGGGTCCGACCCGCACAAGGCGGCCGTGGTCGGCGACACGGTGGGCGATCCCTTCAAGGACACGTCCGGGCCGTCGATGAACATCGTCGTGAAGCTGATGAGCGTCGTCTCGCTCGTCCTCGCGCCCTGGTTCGTCGATGTGCACGGGATGGCCGCCGCGGCGCCGGAAGCCGTGGAGACGGCCCTCGCCGCCGTCGGCGGGGTGCTGCAGGCTCTGGGCTTGTTCTAGCAGAGGGTGCCGCGGGTCGCGGGCCGCGCGTCTCGGGTCGCGGGTCGCGGGCCACGGGCCGAAACTTGACAGCGCGGCCGCATGACCTAGTGTAGTGCCGCTCTCACATACCGGTTCGCTGCCCACCGGTGGACCGACAATCCAGACTCCTGCTCCGACCGCGCGGGTCGGGGCCGACGAGACCGAGGGAGTTCTTCATGCGCGATTACGAGATCGTGTACATCTTCCGTTCGAGCCTGACCTCCGAGGAGATCGAGGCGAAGCTCGAGCGCTACCACGCCGTTATCACGGCCGACGGTCCGGGCGAAATCACCGCCTCGGTCCACTGGGGCAAGCGTCAACTCGCCTACCCCATCAAGAAGCAACCGAGCGGCTACTACGTCGTCGCCCAGTTCACTTCGTCGCCCGATCCGCTCAGAGAGCTGGAGCGCGTGCTGAAGCTCGAGGATGACATCCTCCGATACCTGATCGTGATCGCGGAATACCCGCTGCCGCTTCCCGACCCCGCTCCGGAGGCCCCCGCCGCGGAGGCAGCCGAGGCAGAGGCAGCCGAGGCAGAGGCCCCCGCCGCGGAGGAGGCCGACGCGGAGGAAGCGGCGCCGAAGGCCGGAGATGAGGTCGGCGAAGCGGAGGACGCCGAGGAGGCGGACGGAGCGGAGGCAGCGGCCGAGACTGAAGAAGTGCCCGAGACGGACGGCGCGGACGACGAGGCCTCCTCCGAAGCCGAAGCTGAAGAAGCCGAAGCTGAAGAAGCCGAAGCTGAAGCGGAGACATCGGCGGACGAAGCGGACGAAGCGGACGAAGCCGAAGAAGCCGACGACGCAGATTCGGATGCAGATTCGGATGCAGATTCGGATGCAGATTCGGATGCGGAAGAATCCGCCGACGCAGAGCCGGAAGAGTCCGCCGACGCGAAGGAGGAATAGATGGCCTTTCGAAAGGTGTGCCGTTGCTGTCAGGGCCGGACTCCGAAGCCCGGCGTGGATTACAAGGATGAACGCACGCTGGAGCGCTACATCTCGGATCGCGGCAAGATCCTGCCGCGGCGGGCCACGGGGTCGTGTGCGCCACACCAGCGGGCAGTGACCACGGCGATCAAGCGGGCGAGGTATCTCGCGCTACTGCCGTACATCCGCGGCTACCACGACTAAGTGTCGTGTTGGTAGCTCGCGTGTTTCCGGGACACGACAATAGCTCACCGGCGTGGGGCCGAGCCCCGGCATGGGGACGCTGAGGGAACGCTGGAGCGGTCTCTGGCCGGCCGCGGGTCTCCTCGGGCTGGTCATGCTGCTTTCGCCGCTGAGTTCGTCACCGCTTGGGCTCATGGCGATCGTCGGCGTCCCCGCGGCCGTAGCGATTCTGACCTTCGAACCGCCCCAATCCGGGTCGGCCGTTCTGGCGCTGTTGCTCCTGGCCGGAGCGGGGCTCGGGTTTCGGGAGGCCGGACCGCTGTGGTTCATGGAACGCGGCTGGGCGGTGCTGCTGGCCGGCGGGTTCGCCCTCAGCACGGCACTGGCGCCGGGCCGGGGAGTGCTCGACCGGTCGCTGGCGGCGGTCGCGGTCGCGGGAGCCACGGTCGCGGTCCTCGCGTTGCTGCGACCCGAGCTTCCGGCGGATCTCGACTGGCGGATTACAGGGCAGTTCAGCCGGGCGCTGGCCGCGTACGACTTCGACGCGTGGGGCGGCCGATCGGTGGAAGCGACGGTGCGCCGCATCGTGAGCGTGTGGGAAGCCGTCTACCCGGCCATGCTCGCGCTCGCTTCGATCTCGGCCCTCGGGGTCGCGGGCTACATACTCGGACGAGTCCGGGGGGAACGGAGACCGCTCCCGCCGTTGCGGGAGTTCCGGTTCGGCGACCACCTGGCCTGGGTACTCGTCCTCGGGCTCGCGTTGCTGGTCCTCCCGGCGGGAGCGTGGGCGGAGCGCGCGGGCGGCAACATGGTGACGGCGATGGGAGGCCTCTATCTGCTCCGGGGCCTTGCGGTTCTCGTGTGGCTGGGGGCTTCCGTGCTAAGCTCGGGCTGGGCGATCGCCGTGTGGGTGCTCGCGGCGCTGGTCCTCTACCCGGTGACGGCGGGTGCGGCCCTCGTCATGGGAATCAGCGATACGTGGCTGGACCTGCGGTCGCGTCCGGGGGTGAAAACGGACGACCCGTGAACCCCGCGGGTCGGGCGGGCGCGTACGGCGGTTGAGCCGGCAGAAAGAAATCTGGAGGGTATCGATGGTGGAAGTGATTCTGAGAAAAGATGTCGCGGACCTCGGCCTCGCCGGCGAGATGGTGACCGTGAGGCCGGGGTATGCGCGCAACTACTTGATTCCGCAGGGCATCGCGCTCGCGGCGACCGAGGGGAACCGGAGGCGGTTCGAGGAGGAGCGGCGCCAGATCGAGCAGTCCGCCGAGCGGGAGCGCGAGGCCGCCCGCGAACTGGCGGGCGAACTGGAGGGCAGAGCCGTGAGCTTCGTCCGCAGGGCGAGCGAGGGCGGACGCCTGTTCGGCTCGGTCACGGCCGGGGACATCGCGGACGAACTCGAGAAGGAGGGGGTCGCCGTGGACCGCCGTGCGATCCGGCTGGACGATCCGATCAAGGACCTCGGGGAACACGACGTCCCGGTGAGAGTCCACGTGGACGTCGAGCCGAAGCTCAAGGTGTCCGTGGTCGCCGGGGATTAGTGTCGATGACGCACCATCCGCTCCCGCTGGAAGAAGTGTGGCGCCGGCTCTCGGAACGCGGAGCCCCCTCGCCGGAACTCCGCAGCGTGGCGGAGGCCGCGGTCGAGCGAAACGCGCGCTTCCCGACGATCCTGGATCTGCGTGGATTGTCGGATGTCACCGACTTCTTCCTCATCGCGACGGGCGATTCCGACACGCACGCCCGCGCGATCAGCGAGAACATCCTCGACCGAACGCGCGAGGACGGTTTCCGTCCCGTCGGCGTGGAAGGGCTGAACGCGGGCCGCTGGGTGCTGATGGACTACGTGGGGCTCATCGTGCACGTCTTCCTGGGCGAAGTCAGGGAGTTCTACCGGCTTGAGCGGCTGTGGGGCGACGCCCCCCTCTTCGAACTGGAGTGAACCGGGACCGGGGCCGTTCCGCGACCGCGGGCACGCCGCTAGCTTGGAGGGCCATGAACCGTTCGAGATCGCCGGCTGCCCTCCTTCTCCTGCTGGGGGTTGGAGGTACTTCCGGTGCCTGCGGAAGTCCACCGGAAGATCAGCCCGACCCCCTCGAAGGCCCGGCCCTCGTCTCCGGCTCATCGCTCGAACGGTACGGGCTTCTCGTCATTCCGCGCGACGGCGGAGTCGCGCAGTTCCGTTCGATCGAGAGCCCGTCCACCGTGCGCTGGACCGGACGCCTGCCGCTTGGCAGCGTCACGGCGGCTTATTCGCTCGGGTCGGCAGTGGTGCTGCGACGGGGGCCGCGGCTTCGCATCTACACGACCTCGCCCGTGGAGGCGGAGACGCCGCTTCCCGATGCGCCCGCCGACGCGCGCTGGTTCGCCTCGCCCTCGGGGGGCGCCTTCGTGTCGGGGGAGCGGATCCTCGCCATCACCCCCTCCCGCACCGCGGAGGTCACCGCCGATGGCGCCGTGCACTGGGCGGCCCCCGCCGCCGGCGACCGGGTCGTCGCTCTCGTCGAAGGCGCGGGCGGAGCTGAACTCGCGGTATGGGAAGCCGGGGAATCGCAGCCCGCGACAACGCGGACCGTCGGCACGAGCGGCCCCGTCGCGCTCGCGGGTTGGGGCCACACGGTCGTGACGGCGTCCGAGGATGGGAGGGGACTCACGGAGTGGTCGATTCCCGAACTCGAACCGGCGGAGGGGACGGAGATCGGCGGTGCGCCGTCGGCCCTGGCCGTCTCCCCATCGCAGCACCGCGTGTTCGCGGCGTCGGTCGACCGGCAGCGTTTCACGGTCATCGACCGCTACGACTGGCGCGAGGTCGGATTCTCGCGGCTCGAGGCGCCCCTTGAGACGTTGCGGCCCGGCATGACGGGCGACCGGCTCGTGGCCTGGGATGGTTCGAACGCGTGGTCCGCGAGGGCGGGAGAGGCCAGCATGAACGCGGTGCCGGGAGAGTGGCGCGCGGACTTGCCGCTCGCGCTGCCGGGCGGAGCGGTCCTGGCGTCCACGGAGAGCGGCCTCGGCCTCCTCCGCCCGGACGGTGAAGTCGCCGCCGTGGAGGGTCCCGCCGACGCCTGGTGGCTCCCGTTCCGATGGGGGCGGCGCCTGCCCGTCGCGTCCGCCGCCGTCGTACCGGAGGACACGCTGGAAGATGCCGAAGAGGCGCTCGATGCGCTCGCCGACAGCGTCCCGCCCGGCCGCATCGGACTGCTGACGGTGGGGAGGACGTCGAACCGCAGCCCGCAATCCCTCGGCGATCCCGTACCGGGGGACCCGCTGCCGGAGCTTTCCGCCGGGTTCTATGCCGTCGCTCAATCCTCGCGGCAGTTGGCCGCGCTCGACCAGACGCGCGAACTCCTCGACCGCTCGGGCTATTCGACGCACGTGCTGCGCCAGGTGGATGAGGCGAGCGACCCCTGGTACCGACTCCTCGTGGGCCCGTACGAGACGCGCCCGGATGCCGAGGGGGCGGCGCTCGAGTTGCAGCGCGAGCGGGGGATCGAAGCGTGGATTCATGAGGAGGGCGATCAGGCGACGAGGCGAGGCCCATGAGCGCCGGCGTCCCGGCCCCGTTCACGTGGGAACTGCCCGGCGATGCGCGGATCGTGGCGCTCGTGTTCCAGCGTTCAGAGGCTGAGAGAAGCGCGACGGCGGTTGACGCGATCGCCACCTCCATCGCACGTCGGCGGGGGCGGACGCTCGTCCTGAACTCCGAATCCGGGCCCTCGCCCCTCGACGAACTGGCCGGAGCGTCCGAACGGGCCGACGCCGGCGGCATGGCCGGCTTCCTCGGAGGCCAGTCCGGACTTGCCGGGATCGCAGTGCGGCGCGCGGACTGTCCCTACGTGTATCTGCCGGCGGGAAAGGTGCCCGAAGGCGTGGTCGGGCTGCTGGAATCCGCCGCCCTTGAGCGCTTCGTTTCCCGCGTGAAGGAGCAGGGCGGGACGCTCTTCATCGCCATGTCCGATCGCGCGCGGCCCTCCCCCGGCCTGCTCGGTCTCTTCGACGGGTACATCGCCGTGGGAAGGGTCCCTCCCGAGGACCACGGCATCCGGTGCTACGGTCACGTGCCCTTCGAGTCGGGCGAGTCGGGCGAGTTGGGCGTGGCCGCCGGGGCGAAGCCCGGTGAGGACGCGATCGAGCCCTCGCCATCCCCCGAGCCACCGCCGGCCCCCGAGCCCCCGCCCGAGCCCGAGCCCCCGCCGGAGCCCGAGCCTCGGCTGGAGTCCGAGCCTCGGCTGGAGTCCGAGCCCCGGCCCGAACCCGCGCTCCAGCCGGCGGACGGGCCCGAGCCTGACGCGGCGCCGGCGGACTCGACGACGCCGACCGGAAAGGCCCGCGGTCGGCGCCGGCGCGCGCCGCTCGTCGCGGCGCTGGTGATCGCGGCGCTGGCGGTCGGCAATCTGTGGGCGTACAGGAACGGCTGGTTCGACCGCGCGATCTCCCGCGTCGGATCGCTGATCGCGGCCCGGGAAGAGGTGCCGGCGACGCCGACGACGCCCGTGGAGGCGGATCCCGTTGCCGAGGCCGCGAGCACGCCGGCGGAGCCGCCGGAGGACGTCTCGCCAGCCGACAGCCCGCCGGACGACAGCTCGCCGGACGACATGCCACCGGACGACATGCCACCGGACGAGACCTCCGTCGCCGCCGCGTTCGAGTCGGCCGCCGAGCGGCCGTACTCCGTGCTCCTCGGGAGCTTCACGGATCCGGCCGAGGCGGCGGAGCGCGTGGCGGAAATCCGCGCGCTGCAGGGAGGAGTGCTGTACGTCACGGCCCCCACGACGATTCGCGGGGTCCGGTATCTGAGGATCCTCGCCGGGGCCGTGGCGAGCGACGCGGAGGCTGCGGCCCTCATGGAGGAACTCGCGGCGGCCGGCGTGGCCCGGGAGGCGAGCGCATGGCTCCTCCGTCCCGTGAGATTCGCGTACGACCTCGGCGTGTTCGCGGAGCGCCCCGAGATGGAGGCGCGGATCGCCGAGCTCGCGTCGCTTGGCATCCCCGCGTACAGCCTCGAGACGGCGCTCGATGGCATACCGGTCTTCAGGGTGTATGGGGGTGCGTACGAGAACGAGGAGGCTGCCGCGCCCATGCGCGACCTCCTGGAAGCCGCCGGCGAAACCGCGACGCTCATCGAGAGGCGCGGCGGCGGCGCTCCTTCGACCCCCTGAGCGCGCTTGAAGATCAAGGCCCTGACGCTGCGCGGATTCAAGTCGTTCGCCGACCGGACGCGGATCGAACTGCACCACGGCATCACGGCCGTCGTCGGCCCGAACGGCTGCGGAAAATCGAACCTCTCCGACGCGCTGCGCTGGGTGCTGGGAGAACAACGCCCCACGGCGATCCGCGGATCCCGCATGGAGGAGGCGATCTTCGGGGGGACGGAGGCGCGGCAGCCCATCCACCGGGCCGAGGTCCTGCTCGAACTCTCGAACGAGGACGGCGTGCTTCCCGTGCCCTATGCCGACGTCGCGATCGGCCGCACGGTCTACCGCGGAGGCGAGAGCGAGTACACGCTCAATGGCACGGCCTGCCGGCTCAAGGACATCCTGGATCTGTGCCGCGACACCGGGCTGGGCTCGAACGCCTACGCGATGATCGAGGGCCGCATGGTGGACGCGATCCTCTCGGACCGGGCCGAAGAGCGCCGGACGCTGTTCGAGGAAGCGGCCGGGATCGGGCGCTACAAGGACCGTCGTCGGATCGCGACCCGCCGGCTCGAGCAGGCGGACGGCGATCTGCAGCGGCTCGACGACGTGCTCGTCGAAGTGGCGTCCAAGGTCCGCTCGCTCGCGCAGCAGCGGGGACGGGCCGAGCGCCACGCGAAGCTGCGAACCCGACTCCTGCAACTCGAGATCGCCGTCGCGGACGCCCAACTCGAGAAGACGACCCGGCGGCTGGCCGAAGCACGGGCCGAATTCGAGCGCCTCGAGCCGGACGCGGGCCCGGACCATGTGGATCTGAGCACGGCGGAGACCCGGGCGGAGACGCTTCGCCTGGAGTACACCGGGATGGAGCGGGAGCGGGCGGGTCTCGCCCGGAGCCTGGAGGAGGCCCGGCGCGCCCTGGAGCAGCAGGAGCGTGCCCGACTCCTCGCCGGGGCGAGAGGGTCGGGCGCGCGCGACCGGCTGGGGACCCTCGAAGAGGAGGTGCGCCGGAACGAGCGCCGCCGCGGGGACCTCCGGGAGCGCGTGGCGGAAGCGCGGTCCGCCCTGAAGGAGGGGCAGTCGCTCGCCGCCGAAGGCGCCGCCGCCACGGCTCAACTTGAGCGTCGGGCGGAGGCCCTGGCCGAAACGGCCCGCAGCGCCGCGCGAGAGCGCGCCGCCGCCCGGGAGGCGCGCGATGAAGCGCACGGCGAGATGGAACGCTGGAGGGTGGAACTCGGCGTGAGGGAGCGTCGGGCCCGCGACCGCAGCGAGGAACTCGAGCGGCGGCGGCCGGCCCTCGACGCGCTCGCCGCCCAGGAGCGTGGGCTCCGGAAGGAGGCGGAGAGCGCGTCGGACCGCGAGGTGCAGGCGGGCCGGACGCTGGAGGAGGCGCGCGACCGGCTGCGGGCGGCGCGCGATGCCGCGTCCTCCGCGGACGCGGCGCTGCGTCGCGCCCGCGAGGCAGCGGCCGACCTTGAGGGCCGTCTCGCCGCCGCGCGGGCCCGCGCCTCGAGTCTCGGATCGCTGGTGGGGTCGAGCGCGCTGCTCCCCGAAGCCGTCGCCGAACTGCTGCAGGACCGGAGCGCGATCCCGGGACTCCACGGCGCGCTGTCGGAGTTCATGGAAGTGCCCGCTCCCTGGGCGCCCGCGGTCGAATCTCAACTCGGCCCGTACCTGCACGGCGTCGTCGTGCGCGACTGGGCGGCCGTACGGGCGGTCGAGGCCTGGCTCGAACGGCGCGGCGGAGAGGAGGGCGTCCTCGTGCTCCCGCTCGACCCGGGCCCGCTCCCGGGCCCGCCGGAGGCGGCCGCGCCGCTCATGCGGCACGTCGAGGCGAAGGGCGCAGGCGCCGTGTGGGTGGAGGCGCTGCTCGCGGGCGTCGAGGTCCCGTCCGGCGGCGAACTGGCGCCGCGCCCGCACGCCTGGGTGGATCCCGAGGGGCGGCGCCAGGACCGGTGGGGCGGCATCTACGTGGGAGGCGCCGCCTCGAAGGGACTCCTGAGCCGGCGGGCCGAACTCCGGGCCCTGCGCGAGGAAGCGGCGGCGCTGGAAGAGGATCGCGCGCGCTCGCGGGAGGAGATGAAGGAGCTGGGGGCCGCCGCCTCGGAGGCTCTCGCACGGGCGAACGAGCTGGAGCGCTCGGGGTCCGACGCGGAGTCGGCCCGCCGCGAAGCCGAAGCCGACCGGATCTCGGCGGAGGCGCGGCTCGTCCGGCTGGACCGGGAGCGCAGCGAACTCGCCGGTCGCATCGAACAACTCGAAGCGTTCAGCGAGGATGAGGTGTCGCTCTCGGCGGACGACGACGCCCGCGCCGGCGAACTCGACCGGAGCGTCTCCGACAGGTCTTCGACATACGACGAGGCGCGACAGAGGGCCGACGACGCCCGCGCCGCCGCCGAGACGGGGAAGGCCGAACTTCACCGCGCGGAGCTGGCGCAGGCCCGGCGGGAGGCCGAGGTCGAGAATCGACGCGGCGTGGAGAACCGCCTCGCCGAAGCCGCGGACGACGCGGAGGAACGGTCGCAGGCGCTGGCGCGGGAAGTGGACAGGCTCCACGCCCTGATCGCGGACAGCCAGGCGGAGTCGAAGGAGCTGGAGGCGTCCATCGGGGCCGCGCTCGAAACCAGGGCTCGTCGTGAAGCGGATCTGGCGGAGCTGGAGGGGCGAATCGCCGAACGCCGCGGACGGCTGGACACGCTCGAGTCGGAACTGGGCGAAGCGCGCCGGCTCGAGCGCGAGCGCGTGGACGCCCGGCATCGGCTCGAACTCGAGATCACACAACTCGAGGCGCGGGAATCCGGGATTCGGGGCCGCGTGGAAGCGGAGTGGGACGCCCCGCTCGCGAAACTCCGGGAGCGCGTCGACCCCGTCGACGATGCGGAGCCCGGCGAATGGGAACCGGAGCTGGAGCGCGTGCGGCGCTCGATCGCCCGCATCGGACCGGTCAACCTCCTCGCGCAGCGGGAATACGAGGAAGAGCAGAAGCGTCTCGAGTTCCTGACCGGACAGCGCGACGACCTGACGCGCGCACGCGACGACCTCCGCACCTCGATCCGCCGCATCAACCGGCAGGCGACCTCCACGCTCCTGGAAACGTTCGAGCAGGTGAGGACCAACTTCCACCGCACCTTCGACACCCTCTTCGAGGGCGGGCAGTGCGATCTCCGGTTCGAGAATCCCGACGACGCCCTGGACTCCCCGATCGAGATCTCGGCCAGCCCCCGCGGCAAGAAGACGCAACGGATCCACCTGCTATCGGGCGGTGAACGGGCCCTGACCGCGCTCGCCCTGCTGTTCGCGATCTACCTCGCGAAGCCGAGCCCGTTCTGTCTGCTGGACGAGGTGGACGCGCCGCTGGACGAGACGAACATCCTGCGGTTCGTCCGCATGCTGAAGGAGTTCAAGGAAGAGACGCAGTTCATCGTCATCACCCACAATCCGCGAACGATCGAGAACGCCGACTGGATCTACGGCGTGACGATGCAGGAGGCGGGCGTCTCCTCGATCGTCGGCGTGGAGCTCAACTCCGGCACGCAGAACTCCGCCACGCAGGTGGCGTGAGGGAAACCGAACTGATCGTTGTCGGGTGCGGTACCGTCGTCCCGGAAGCGGACCGGGCCGCCTCCTCCTACTGGGTCTCGTCCCCGGGCACGGAATCCGCGGCTCATACGCGCGTCCTCTTCGACTGCGGTCCCGGAGCCGTGCAGGCGCTCGCCCGCCTCGGCCTGCCCTGGGGGGAGATCAGCGACCTCGCGATCACCCACTTTCACGCGGATCACGTCGGCGCGCTGCCGGGACTCTTCTTCGCGCTGAAACACGGCCTCCCCCGACCCCGCGTCCGGCCGCTCACGGTGTGGGGTCCCGCGGGCACGCGCGAATTCTTCGAGAAGCTCGCGGGCGCCTACGGGGACTTCATCCTGGATCCCGGTTTTCCCGTCCTCATCGAGGAACTCGCGCCGGGTGAGGCGCGCGACCTGAGCGGAGGTCCGCGGCTCGAAGCCCACAAGACGCCGCACACCGAGGAGAGCGTCGCGTGGCGGCTCGAAGGCGGGGCGTTCAGCTTCGGGTACACGGGAGACACGGGGCCGTCCACGGAGCTGGGCTCGTTCCTGCGCGGGGTGAGCGCCCTCGTCTGCGAGTGCTCGCTCCACGACTCGCAGGTGTCGGACAACCATCTGTCGCCCGCCCGCGTCGCCGAGCTGGCGGTCGCCGCGGGCCCGCGCCTTCTCGTCCTCACGCACATCTACCCGCACTTCCGAATGGACCACGACGTTGCCCGTCTCGTGACGGAGGCCGGATACGCGGGAAACGCCTGCATCGCGAGGGAGGGGCTCCGGGTCTCGTTGACGAACCGGTGACACCAGTGGAGTATCCTGCTCCTGCCGGCACCGCGGGACGCGGACCGGAGATCACGGCCCTGCCGCGCCGGGCGCGCGCACGACGGGCGAACGTCACCCACAGGGGGAACGATGCTGGTGGTCATGAAGCACGGCGCCACGGACGGGCAGGTCCGGGACGTGGTCCGCGCGATCGAGGATATGGGATACCGGGCTCGGCCCATGCCGGGCGCCCAGCGCACGACCGTGGGCCTGGTCGGCAACGATGGACGCGTCGAAGAGAGCCGGCTCGTGGGGATCGAGGGCGTGCTCCGCGTCATTCACGTGTCGCCGCCCTACAAGCAGGTGAGCCGGGAATGGTGGCCCGAGGACACGATCATCGAGCTGTCCAACGGCGTTCGGATCGGGGAGAAGGATATCGTCGTCATGGCCGGCCCGTGTTCCGTGGAATCGCGCGAACAGATTCTGGAGACCGCGCACCGGGTCGCGGAAGCCGGGGCGACCGTGCTTCGCGGCGGAGCCTTCAAGCCGCGCACCTCGCCCTACTCCTTCCAGGGGCTGGGGGAAGAGGGACTGCAGTTGCTAGCCCGCGCGCGGGAGGAGACGGGCCTCGCGATCGTCACCGAGGCGCTGGACACGGAGAGCATGGGCCTCGTCGCGGAATACACCGACGTCATCCAGATCGGCGCGCGGAACATGCAGAACTACTCCCTGCTGCGGGCGGCGGGCCGCGCCGGCAAACCGGTTCTGCTCAAGCGGGGGCTCTCCGCGACGATCAAGGAGTTGCTGCTCGCCGCGGAGTACATCGTCGCCGAAGGTGAATCGCGGGTGATGCTGTGCGAGCGCGGCGTCCGCAACTTCGACACGCACGCGCGGAACCTGTTCGACCTCACCGCCATCGTGACGATCCACGAGCTGTCGCACCTTCCGGTCGTCGCGGACCCCAGCCACGGCACGGGGGCACGATCGAAAGTCGGACCGATGGCGCGGGCCGCGGTCGCGGCGGGCGCGGACGCACTCATCCTGGAGGTCCACCCCGATCCCCCGACGGCGGCGTCGGACGGCCAGCAGTCTCTCACGTTCGAGCAGTTCGATGCGCTGATGGTCGAGCTTCACGCCATCGCGAACGCCATCGGCCGCCGGATCGCCCGCGCCCGCGTCCCCGCCCACGGCTGACCGGACCCCGCGCGTCGGGGCCGCGACGAAGAGCGGCCTCGGCAGCCTGGGCGAGCGAATCGCCGCGCGTCATCTGGCGGACGAGGGATATGAAATCCTCGACCGCAACTGGCGCGTCGGGCGGCTGGAGATCGACCTGGTCATCCGGACCGGGGACACGGTGGCCTTCGTCGAAGTGAAGACCCGCCGTCCCGGGGTGCAGGCGCCCGAGGAGGCGCTCTCCCGGGCCCAGCGGGGAAGAATCCGCCGTGCGGCCGGAGCGTGGCTAAGCCGGCATCCCGGCGCCGCTGCGGAGGCCCGCTTCGATGTCGTGGCGGTAGAGGTCGATCACCGCGGAGGGTGCCGGGTCCGGCACATCCCGGAAGCCTTCTACGGCGAGGATGCATGACGGTTTTTTCTGGCCGCTGCCCCGGTCGGCCGATAAGATAACGGTGCCCCAGGCCCGTGGGGCCGGAGCGCGTAAATCCCGTCAGGACCGTGAAGGTAGCAGCGGTAAGCGTGTGACGGTCGCCACGGCCAGCCTGGGGTCGTTCGCCCGATGTCGGCGGCGTCCCCGCGTCGCGGGGCGCGGGCGCCCCCAGACCCGAAGGAGTCGAAGCCGGCCGGGGTCGTGACCCCGACCGACCCAGATGGCTCACGAGCCCTTGTACCGCACCGCGCTGGCCAGAACCTACCGGCCCCGAGGCTTCTCGGAGCTGATCGGACAGGACCACATCGCGCCCACGCTGAAGGCCGCGATCGAGTCCGGGCGGGTCGGCCACGCGTATCTCTTCTGCGGCCCGCGCGGGGTCGGGAAGACGACGACCGCGCGCATCCTCGCGATGGCCCTGAACTGCCCCGACCGCTCCGACGGCGAACCGTGCGGCACCTGTCCCTCGTGCGAGAGGATCTGGTCCGGGGGAGCCTCGCTCGATGTCGTGGAAATCGACGCGGCGAGCCACCGGGGCGTCGAGGATGCGCGGGACCTCCGCCGCCGGGCCGCATACGCGCCCACGAGCGAGGAGCGGTACAAGATCTACATCCTCGACGAAGCGCACATGCTCACGCGCGACGCGTGGAACGCGCTCCTGAAGATCCTCGAGGAGCCGCCGCCCCGCGTGATCTTCGCCTTCGCCACCACCGAGCCGCAGAAGATCGAGCGCGGCGCGGCTCCCGTCATGTCCCGGTGCCAGCGATTCGACTTTCGGCGGGTCTCCGTGCAGGACATCGCGAGCCGCATGGAGACGGTGCTCGAGGCCGAGGGAATCCCGGCCGAACCGGGGGCGCTGCGGGCGATCGCGCGCCGGGCCGAAGGCGGCGTCCGCGACGCGCTCTCCTCCCTCGACCAGGTGCTCTCCTTCCGGGGAGACGCGGTCGAACTGGCGGATGTCCGCCGCATGCTCGGGCTCGTCGACGAAGATCGGTATCTCGCCTTCTTCGAGATCGCGGCGCACGGGGATCGGGCCGGGGTGTTCGCCTTCGTCCAGGACCTCCTCGACGATGGGCACGACCCCGCGGAGTTCCTGCGCGGCCTCGGCGACGCGCTGCGAACCCTCCTCGTGTTGAGGCTCGATCCGGAGGCCGAGGCGGTCGAACTCCTCCCCGAGTCGCGCGAGCGTTTCCTCGCTGCCGCCGGGGCCCTGGTTCCCGCGGACGTGCTCAGGATGCTGGCGGCGCTCAGCGAGTTCGAGGCCTCCGGCATGCTCCATCGGTCGTCGCAGCCGCGCATCCAGCTCGAGGTCCTGCTGCTCCGTCTCGTCCGCATGGAATCGACCGTCGGACTCGAGGAGCTCCTGGCCGCCCTGGGCGCCCCGGCCGGCGAGCCCGCGTCGCGCCCGCGAGCGCCGGAGCCGCCCCGGCGCCAGCGCGAGAGGCGTCCTTCGTCGCCCCCGGCCGCTCCCCCGAACCCGTCAAAGTCCCCGGAGCCCCCTCCGCCGTCCGCCGCAGGAGAGGAGGGGCCGCCCCCGGCGCCCCCCCCGACAGAGCCCTCCAACAGTGCGCCGGCAGACGCCTCCGGCAGGACACCGGCAGACGCCTCCGGCGGGACGCCGGTCGCCCGGGTCCGCGACGCGTGGGCCGCGGTGGTCGCCGAGATGCCGGGGTTGGGGGGCGTACCCGGCCTGGCTCTGCGCGGCACGGAGGTCGACGGCCTCGTGAGGGACGAGGTCCGGCTCCGCGTCCAGGCCGGGTGGCGCGAAGAACTTGAGAAACTGCTCAAGGACGATGCGCGTGCCGACCCGCTCCGCGCGAACCTCGCGGCGCGCCTGGGGCTGCCGGCGGTCAGATTCACGATCGTCGACCACCGGGGCGCCCGCATGACCGCCGGGGAAGCGGCCCGGTCGCGGGTCGAACGGTTGCTGGACGGCAACCCGCAGCTCCGCGAAGCCGTGAAGGAACTCGACCTCACCCTGAAGGAGTAGGAGAATCCGAGTGGACGGCGTGAACATCCAGCAGTTGATTCAACTCAGTCAACAGATGCAGTCGCGCATGAGCGAGATGCAGGAGAAGCTCGAGCGCGAGACGATGACGGCGGCTTCGGGCGGCGGGATGGTCGAGGTGACGGTGGATGGCCAGGGCAACATCAAGGCGGTCTCGATCGACCCCTCGGTGGTGGACCCGGAAGAGGTCGAGATGCTCGAGGACCTCATCGTCGCCGCCGCCTCCGCGGCGCAGCAGCGGGCGAAGGACCGAATGGAGAGCGAGATGCGTCAGGCGGCCGGAGGCCTGCCGTTGCCGGGTCTGGGCAACTTCCTCGGCCGTCCGTGAACGCGATCGAAGCGCTCGTGGGCGAATTCGGCCGTCTCCCCGGGATCGGCCGCAAGACCGCGCGGCGGCTCACCTATCACCTTCTCAAGAGTCCGAAGGACGATGCCCGGCGGCTGGCGCGGGCCATAGAACGGGTCGCGGCGGAGGTCCGCGTGTGCGGAGACTGCGGCAACCTCAGCGACATGGAGCCGTGCGAATACTGCCGCAGTCCGAGACGCGATCCGGGACAGGTGTGTGTGGTGGAGGAAGCCTCGGACATCCCGGCGATCGAGAATTCGGGGAACTTCGGAGGTCTGTATCACGTACTTGGCGGACGGTTGTCCCCTCTCGACGGCGTAGGCCCCGAAGACCTGAACATCCGGGCCCTGCTGCGGCGTCTCGACACGCCGCTCCGTGAGGTTATCATCGCGACGAACGCGAGCGTCGAGGGCGAGGCGACCGCGACGTACCTGCAGCGCCTGCTCGCCTCGGCCGCCGACGTCACGGTCACGCGGCTCGCCCGCGGGCTGCCGGTGGGAGGGGACCTGGAGTACGCCGATGGAGTGACGATCGCCGAAGCCTTCGCCGGCCGACGGGAGATGTAGCGAACCGATGACGACTCGAATCGAATACGATGACGCGGACCGCCGTTCCGCAACGGGCTGGAAGATCGCGGCCGCGGCTCTGCTGGGCGCCGCCGCCGCCGTCGGCCTCGGGATCTATCTCGCGCGAGACCAGATGCGTCGCCACCGGCGCGAACTGTTCAGTCCGCACCCGCTCCGACGCCTGGCGGCGCTCGGATACCTGAAATCGCACCCGTCGGTGGACGATCTGCCGCTGCTTAGAGATTATCTGGCATGGGAGGAACGGCCGCTCCTCCGCAAGCGCGCCATGGCGGTCTTGGAGAGTCTCGAGAGCGTGCTCGCGAGCGACGAAACCACACTAGAGGGCGGAGACCCACACTGAATCTCCCGAACGCGATTACCACGGGCCGGATCCTCGCGGCCCCCGTCGTGACGGCGCTGCTCCTGCAGCCCCGGCCGGTGCCCCGCATGATCGCGTTCGTCGTGTTCGTCCTCGCCGCGCTCTCGGACCTGTGGGACGGACACTTGGCGCGGGCGCGCGGCCAGGTGACCTCCTTCGGCAAGATCGTCGACCCGCTGGCCGACAAGCTGCTGCTCGTCGCCGCCCTCATCCCCGTCTACAGCATCAACCTCGGGCAGGCGGGAACCCCCTCTCTCCCCGTGTTCCACGTCATCCCGCTCTGGGCCATCGTCATCTTCCTGGGGCGCGAAGCGCTGATCACGCTGCTCCGTTCCTTCGCCGCGCGGCGCGGCCGGATCGTCGCGGCGCAGATCCTGGGCAAGAGGAAAGCGCTCGCGCAGAACATCTTCATCGGCTCCGCGATTCTCTGGGTCGCGTTCCTGACTCCCGGCTTCGTGGCCCCCGGCGGCGGGGCGTGGCAGTGGTTCTCCGCGTTCCACGGTTGGTTCACCACGACCTTTCTCACCCTCGCCGTGCTGCTCACGCTGGCCTCCGCCGTGACCTATCTGGGCATGTTCTCGCGGGTCATGGCGGGTCGCCATTCGTAAGCGCGGTCCGTCGTTGTTCGACGTCGCCGGGGCGCTCATCGGAAGCCTGCGGGAGAGAGGTCACACGCTGGTGCTCGCCGAGAGTTGCACGGGTGGCCTTATCGGCGCCTCCCTCACCGCGGTACCCGGAGCTTCGGAGGTTTTGTGGGGTGGGCTGATAAGCTACGATGACGCCGCCAAGCGGGCGCTGCTGAACGTGTCGGAGGCGTCGCTCCGCCGGCACGGCGCCGTCTCGCGGGCCGTGGCGGAGGAGATGGCGGCCGGGGCGCGGCGCGTGGCGGAAAGCACCTGGTCCATCGCCGTCACGGGGATCGCCGGGCCCGCGGGCGGATCCGCCGACAAACCCGTGGGCACGGTATGGATCGCCCACGACGGCCCCTCGCGCGACGCGCGGTGTCACCGTTTCGGGGGGAGCCGGGACGAGATCCGGGAAGCGGCCGCGCTCGAAGCGATGCGCTGGCTGGATGCACGGCTTTGACGAGCATACTCGAGGATATTCGATGGGAAAGAAGGACCTGGAGCAGGAGATGGAGAGCGCGGCGCCGGAGGATGCCGCTCCGGAAGATACGGCTCCGGAGGCTGCCGCAGCGGAGGCCTCCGGGGACGCCGCCGAGCGGGACGCGCGCGAGGAGGCCCTGGAAACGCCCGGGCATGTAGACGAAGTGCGCCCGCCCGAGTCCGATGGGGACCCCGGCCCGGCGGGAGAACTCGCGGCGCTGCAGGACCGCCACCTCCGGCTCGCGGCGGAGTTCGACAACTTCCGGCGCCGGACAAGGCGCGAGTTGGGCGATGCGGGAGAGCGGGCGCGTGCGGACCTCGCCGGCAAGCTGCTCGAACTGATGGACGACCTGCAGCGCGTGGCCGAGACGCCGCTCGACGGAACGACGACGGAGGCGCTGCACGAGGGGATCGGGCTGGTGGCGCGGAAGTTCGCGAAGGTCCTCGCGGACACCGGCGTGGAGCCGGTGAACCCGGTGGGCGAGCGCTTCGACCCCAACCTCCACGACGCGCTCATGATGACCCCGACCCACGACCCGGAGCAGGACGAACTCGTGTCGCACGTCGTCCTCATCGGATACCGGCTCGGCGACCGGCTGCTCCGCCCCGCGCGCGTCACGGTCTTCCGCCACGAAGCCGAAGCCTCCTGATCCGATGGCGACGCAGGCGAAGGACTACTACAAGATTCTCGGGGTCGCCGAGAACGCGAGCGCGGACGAGATCCGGAAGGCCTACCGCAAGCTCGCGAAGGAGCACCACCCGGACGCGAACGCGGGCGATCCGAAGTCGACGGAGAAGTTCAAGGAGGTGTCGGAGGCGCACGGCGTCCTCTCGGATCCCGACAAGCGCAAGAAGTACGACCGCGTGCGGAAGTACGGAGGCCTCGGAGCGTTCGGGCCCGGCCAGCCGGGCGGAGCCCCCGGGGGGGCGGGCAACTTCAAGTTCGAGGACCTGTCCGACCTGGGCGGCATCGGCGGCATCTTCTCTTCGATCTTCGATTTCGGGAAGAAAGCGAAGCCGGAGAAGGAGGGGCCGAAGCGGGGCCGCAACGTCGAATACCTCGTCACAGTTCCGCTCCGCACCGCGGCGCGCGGAGGCCGGGTCGCGGTCACGGTGCCGATCAGCGAGGAGTGCGCGACGTGCGACGGGGACGGCGCCGCCCCGGGCACGTCGCTGATACGCTGCGAGGAGTGCGAGGGCCGGGGCGAAGTCACGTTCGGGCAGGGCGGGTTCTCCGTCACACGCCCGTGTCCCGTCTGCATGCGACGCGGGATGGTGCCGGAGACGCCGTGCTCGAGTTGCTCCGGGCGCGGCCAGGTGCACACGCGGCGCAAGCTCAGCGTCAAGGTGCCCGCGGGAGTCGAGGACGGTTCGCGCGTCCGCATCTCCGCCAAGGGCGAGCGGGGTCCGGGCGGCGGCCCCCCGGGAGATCTCATCATCAAGTTCCAGGTCGACCCCGACCGCTTCTTCACCCGGGACGGGCTCGACCTCGCCTGCGAGGTGCCGATCAACGTGGCGCAGGCGATTCTCGGCTCAAAGGTCAAGGTGAGGACGATCGGCGGGAACAAGGTCGTGCTCAGGATCCCGCCGGGTACTCAGAGCGGCACCACCTTCCGAATCCGCGGCCAGGGCATCCGGCGCGGCGAGAACCGCGGCGACCAGCTCGTCAAGGTGGTCTTGGAGACGCCCGACCTCTCCGGCGAGGGCCTGAAGAAGGTGAAGGACCTCGCGCAACAGGAGGGCCTCTCCTACTGACCCGCGGCACCGGCTGCTTGCGGGGCCGACCCGGCGCCCGCCGGCGGGGCCGCCTCCGCGGCGGCCGTCAGTTCGAGACGATGACGCCGCCACCGAGGACGAGGTCGTCCCGGTAAAGCACGGCGCTCTGTCCCGGCGTGATCGCCGACTGAGGGACGGGCAGGTCCAGCGCGAAGCCGGTCGGCGTCGCCTCGATGACCTCCGCCTCGACGATCGCCGCCCCGTGCCGAATCCGTACGCCGATGCGCTCGCCGGCGGCGGGAGGCTCGGCCAGCCAGTTCACGCCCCGGGCGCCGATGCGCGAGCGCGCCAGTGAGGCCCGCGGCCCGATGATGACGTCGCGCGAATCCGGCCGGATCTCGAGCACGAACATGGGCTCGGGAAACCCGCCCGGGAGTCCCTTGCGCTGTCCCACCGTGTAGTGCGCGTAGCCCGGGTGCTCGCCGGCGCCCGAGCCGTCCTCGAAGCGGATGGCGCCGGGCGAAAGAGCGGGGTGGTCTTCCGGCAGGTATCGGCGCAGGACCCCGGCGTAGTCGTTGTCGGGGACGAAGCAGATCTCGAACGACTCCGGCTTGTCCGCCGTGTCGAGGCCGAGCCGCCGCGCCTCCGCCCGCACCTGCGGCTTCGTGAGTTCGCCCACCGGCAGGAGAAGGCGGTCGAGCGCCTCGCGGGGCATCCCCCACAGGAAGTACGTCTGGTCCTTGTGGTCGTCCGCGCCGAGGTGGAGTTCCGGCGGGCCGGAGCGGGGCCGGACGACTCGCGCATAGTGCCCCGTAGCCAGCCAGCGGCAGTCCAGCGCGTCCGCCCGCACGAGGAGGTCCCGAAACTTCGTGAAGCTGTTGCAGCGGACGCACGGGATCGGCGTGCGGCCGGCCGCGTACTCCGACACGAAGTCGTCGATCACGTCGCGCGTGAACTCCTCCTCCACGTCGAACACATGGTGCGGCATGTCGAGCTGGGCCGCGACGGACTTGGCGTCCGCGATCCCGTCGAGGCCGCAGCAGGTGCGGGTCGGACCCTCGCTGCCGGTGTAGCAGAAGGTCTTCATCGTCACGCCGATGATCGGGCGGCCCTCGCGCGCGAGCAGCGCCGCGGTGAGCGACGAGTCCACGCCGCCCGACATGGCGACGAGCACGGAGTTCGCGAGGCGGCCGGGGGCGATCATGGAGGCGCGCTTTCAGGCCGTGATGGCGACGACCCGCGCGGCGACCCGCGCTAGGGCGTCCGCCGCCGCATCGATGTCCGCCCGGGACGTGTCGTGGCCGAAGCTGAAGCGCACGGCGGCGTACGGCCCATCGCTCGTGATCCCGATCGCGTCCAGCACGTCGGAGCCGACGCTCGAGTCGGAGCCGCAGGCCGATCCGCCCGAGACGGCGATGCCCTCGAAGTCGAGGGACACGAGCACGGCTCCGCTGTCACACCCCGGAATCCCCGCGCTGACGAGGTTCGGCATCCGCAGCGCCGCGTCGCCTCCGTGGATCCGCGCATCCGGGATCTCGGCCCGGATCCGCGCCTCGAGGTGGTCGCGCAGGCCGGTCCAGCGCGCGACCGCCGCCTCGCGGTCCTTGAGCGCGAGCGCGAGCGCGGCCGCGAAGCCCGTCGCGCCGATCGGGTTCTGCGTGCCCGGCCACATGGACCGTTCCTGTCCGCCGCCGTAGCTCAGCGGCTCCAGCGTCACCCCCGGCCGCCGATAGAGGAGGCCGATCCCCACCGGACCGCCGAGCTTGTGCGCCGTCGCCGACAGGAGGTCGACCGGCGTCCGCTCGAGATCGCAGTCCACCTTCCCCAGCGCCTGCACCGCGTCGGTGTGCACGAGCGCCCCATATTCGTGGCCCAGTTCGACGATGTCCCCCATCGCCTGGACCGTGCCGATCTCGTTGTTTGCCCACATCACCGAAATCAGCGTCGGCGCGTCCGCGTCCGCCGCGAGTTCCCGCCGCAGCCACGCGAGATCGATCGTGCCCGAGCGGTCCACGGGAATCCGCGCCGCACGGGCCCCCTCCACCACGCCGCGGTCTGCCGCCTCGATGCACGCCTTATGCTCGATCGCGGACACGAACACGCGCGGCCTGCGCCCGGGATTCGACCGGATGAAGCCGAGGATCGCGAGGTTGTCCGACTGCGTGCCGCCGCCCGTGAAGTAGATGGATGACCGCGGGCACCCGAGCAGATCCGCGATCCGCCCGCGCGCGACCTCGAGACAGCGATGGGCCCGGCGTCCGGGGGCGTGCGCGCTCGCGGGATTGAAGCCGTGCCGCAGCTCCGCTCCCATGGCATCCCACACTTCCGGCCGCATCGGCCAGGTCGCCGCGTAATCGAGGTAAAGCCGCTCTTCTTCCGGCTGTATCATCATCGTTCTTCGGTCTGGATTCGCCCGCTGAGCAAAGAGGGTCTATTGTGTCGAAGCTTCAAACGACGCCGCAACTCGGGATGAGTACATGGAACCACCACGTTCCGCGCCGGGGGGCACCCCGCCGGCGCCAAGCCCCACGGGGCCCGCGTCCGACCCGCAGAGCATACCACCGCTCGGGGCCCCGGTGTTCCGCACCACCGTCCACGGACTCGCCTTCGAAGACCGCGCCCGCCACCTCGACGCTGTAGGCCCGAAGGAGGAACTCCTCCTGATCCCCGACCCGCCCGGAGGCGAACCCGACGATGTCTGGGTCCACATCCGCGACGGCGACCCGGTCGGCCACCTTCCCCGGGAGATCGGCGCCTGGCTCGCCCCGTGGATGCGGCGCGGCGGCGCGGCGCGCGTACAGGTGATCAAGGTGGGGACCGAGTCGGTCCCGAGCTGGAAGCGCCTCCTCGTCGAGGTTCGCTGCGGCTGACCGCTACTTACAACGAGCGGACTCCGAGGCGTGTGACATCGCTCACGCGCATCGTCTCATCGGTACGGAACGGTTCCCCGTGCGGCGCCCGGATCAGCGAGCCGTAGTGTCGTGACGCGGTCTCGATGCGTTCGACGAGCGGCTGTCCGGTGGGGAAGATCTCGCCCGCCGCCGTCGCGCCCTCGAACTGCGACGCGTAGCACCGCGCCGCCTCGACCTTGCGCTGGAACTGCGCTTCCGTGAGCGGGACGACGAAGGTCGGCTTCACCGCGTCCTCCCGATACGCCATCGCGTAGAGGATCTTTTCCGGCCGGCGCCCCGGTCCGCCCTCATACTCCCGCAGTCCCGCGAGGAAGCATGCGTCGCGCGCGAGTTCCGACGCGGCCCGGTGATCCGGATGGCGCCCGCGCGGCCAAGGGAGGATTACGGTCGCGGGGGCGAGGTCCCGCAGGTGTCCGACGACGATCCGCCGCGCCTCCAGCGAATTCTCGAGCCGCGCATCCGGGAGTCCGGCGTTGATCCGAACCCCGACGCCCAGCGCCGCCGCCGCCTGGGCCGCCTCCTCGGCCCGAATCTCGGGGGTGCCCCGCGAGGCCATCTCACCGCGCGTCAGATCGAGGATCCCCGTCCGGTACCCCTGCTCCGCGGCGCGGGCCAGCGTCCCGCCGCAGGTGAGTTCGGCATCGTCGGGGTGTGCCGCTACCGCGAGGATGTCCAGCGGTGTTTCCGTCATCGGGCGGTCAGCCGCTCGCTTTCAGCCGCCTACTCGTAGCGCAGCGCGTCGATGGGGTCCAGCCCCGCGGCCCGCGAGGCCGGGTAGAGCCCGAAACCGATCCCCGTCAGCACGGACGCCGCAAGGGCAGCCAGGATCGACCACAGCGGCACGACTGCCGGCAGCGGCGTCAACTGGTTCACCGCCCACACGATCGCGCCGCCCATCAGCATCCCGGTCGCTCCGCCGAGCAGCGTGAGCGTGGCCGCCTCGACCAGGAACTGCCACATGATATCCCGACGCCGCCCGCCCATCGCTTTCCGCAGTCCGATCTCCCGGGTTCTCTCCGTCACGGAGATCATCATGATCCCGACGACGCCTACGCCCCCCACCATCAGTCCGATGCTCGAGAGGCCGACCATGGCCGCGAACAGGACCCCCGTCAGCTGTGCCCACAACTCCAGCATCTGGTCTTCGGTCATGATCGCGAAGTCGTCCTCCTCGCCCGGCTTCAGGTTGCGGAGCTGGCGCATGCGCGCGTGCGTCGCATCGATCGCCAACTGCAGTTCCGTCTCGGGCTCCGGCCGGACCACGAAGCTGATCATGCGATCCCACACGCGCAGCACCTTGTCGGCTGTCGCGAACGGCACCCACACCCAGTGCGTCGCCAGACCGGCGAAGAGGTTGGGCGCCACCCGGTAGATGCCGATGACCCGGAAGACCGCGGCCTCGTTGCCCCGCCCGATCCGAACCTCCCGGTCGAGCGGGTTGCGGTTCCCGAACAGATCGACCGCGGTGGCCGAGTCGATGACCGTCACCTGCGCCCGCCGCTCGGCCTCCGCCTGCGTGAACCAGCGGCCGGCGATGATGTCCCCGCCGTCGATCTCCAGATAATCGGCGCCCGCGCCCAGCAGGGAGATCTCGACCCGGTCACCGCTGACACTTGCCTCGTAGCTCTCCTGACTCAGGTCCACGAATGCCGCGGCGCTCTGGATCCCGGGTAAGCGGCCGAGCTCCATGGCCCAATCCGGATCGAGCGGTTCGTTCTTGAGAAAGTCAGGCTCATCTTCGTCCAGCGGACCCGACAGGGTTGTGGACGTGAAGTCGAAGT
>JAPPBA010000133.1 GCA_026705295.1 Candidatus Palauibacter australiensis | reverse complement strand
ACGATCACGGTAGTCAACGTACCCCCGGACGCCAATGCGGGGCCGGACCAGACGGTGGAAGAGCGCGCGCGGGTGGACCTGGACGGCAGGGGCAGCAGGGACTCCGACGGGAGCATCGTTGAGTGGAGGTGGACGGGTCCGCTGGCCCTGAACGACGGCGACACCTCGACGCCGTATTTCACGGCGCCGATAACGGGCGCAACCAAGTCGTACACCTTCACGCTGGAGATCAAGGACAACGGCGGCGCGTCCGACTCCGACAACGTGACGATCAAAGTGATCCCCAATGAGCCCCCGGACGCCGATGCGGGGCCGGATCAGACCGTGAGGGAAGGCGAGCGGGTGGACTTGGACGGCACGGGCAGCAGCGACTCCGACGGGACCATCGCGGGCTGGAAATGGACGGGTCCGCTGGCGCTGACCGGCAGCGGCACCTCGACGCCGTACTTCACGGCGCCGGTAACGGGTGCGACCAAGTCGTACACCTTCACGCTGGAGGTGACTGACGACGATGGCGCGACCGATTCCGACAAAGTGACGATCAAGGTGGTGCCCAATGAGCCCCCGGACGCCGATGCAGGGCCGGATCAGACCGCGAAGGAAGGCGAGCGGGTGGACCTCGACGGCACGGACAGCAGCGACTCCGACGGGAACATCGCGGGATGGAAGTGGACGGGTCCGGTGGCGCTGACCGGCAGCGGCACCTCGACCCCGTACTTCACGGCGCCGACAACGGGCGCAACCAAGTCGTACACCTTCACGCTGGAGGTCGAGGACAACGAAGGCGCGACGGACACGGACAAGGTCACGATCACGGTCGAGCCGGACACGACCACGACCCCTCCGCCGAACCATTCGCCGAGGCCGAAAGGCACGATCAGGGACCGAAGTGTGGAGCGCGGCAAATCGGGCGGCGTGGATGTCGCGGACTACTTCAGCGACCCGGACGGGGACCAGCTCACATACACCGCCTATTCGTCGAAGACAACGGTGGCCACGGTCTCGGTGACGGGAAGCCGGGTCGCATTCAACGGCATCGCAGTGGGCGAGGCGACGATCACGGTGACGGCCAGCGATCCGGATGGAGAGGAAGCTCATCAGAAATTCAAGGTCACCGTGACGGACCCGCCACCGCCACCCCCGACGAACCGCGCACCAAGAGTCGAGAGCGCGATCCCGGCGCGTTCGGTGGAAAGCGGCAAGACGGTGACGGTGCGGGTGTCCTCGCACTTCAGCGATCCGGACGGCGACGCGTTGACGTACGCGGCGCGGTCCTCCGCCACGGCCGTGGCGACGGTTTCGGTGAGCGGCTCGACGGTGTCGGTCAAGGGCGTGGCGAAGGGGCGCGCCGACGTGACCGTCACGGCTCGGGATCCCGGCGGCAAGACCGCGTCGCAGAGTTTTCGGGTGACGGTCACGGATCCGCCCCCAACGAATCGGGCGCCGAGGGTCGAGAGCGCGATCCCGGCGCGTTCGGTGGAGAGCGGCAAGACGGTGCCGGTGCGGGTGTCCTCGCACTTCAGCGATCCGGACGGCGACGCGCTGACGTACGCGGCGCGGTCTTCGGCCACGGCCGTGGCGACGGTTTCGGTGAGCGGCTCGACGGTGTCGGTCAAGGGCGTTGCGAAGGGGCGTGCCGACGTGACCGTGACGGCGCGGGACCCCGGCGGCAAGACCGCGTCGCAGAGCTTCCGGGTGACGGTCACCGATCCGTCTCCGGGCAACCGCGCCCCGGTCTTCGCGAGCGCGGCGTTCGAGCGTTCGATCCCGGAGAACTCGCCCGGCGGCACGGCGGTGGGCGCGCCGGTGACGGCGGCGGACCCGGACGGGGACACGCTGAGCTACGCGCTGGCGTCCGGGGGCGACGCGGCGTTGTTCGGGATCGGCGCGTCCACGGGCCGGATCACGGTGGCGGCGGGCGCGTCCCTGGACCACGAGAGCGCCGAGACGCATTCGGTGTCGGTGGTGGCGACCGACGGAACGCTGGCGGACACCGCGGCGGTGACGATCCGGGTGACGGACGTTCCGCCTCCGGGCAGGCCCGCGAAGCCGACCGTGACGGGCGGCGACGGCCAGGTGACCGCGACATGGCAGGCTCCGTCGAACACGGGTCCGGCGATCACCGGCTACGACGTTCGCCACCGCGCCGCCTCCGCCTCCGGCTGGACCGAGGTGTCGCTGGGCGTCGTGCTCGAACACACGGTGACGGACCTGCCGGCGGGCACGGACCACCTGGTGCAGGTCCGGGCGGTGAGCCCGGAGGGCGCGGGCGCGTGGTCCGAGTCGGGCGAGGGGGCGACGGCGGCGGCCGCGAACCGCGCGCCGGCCTTCGCGAGCGCGGCGTTCGAGCGTTCGGTCCCGGAGCATTCTCCCGCGGGGACGGCGGTGGGCGCGCCGGTGACGGC
>JAPPBA010000132.1 GCA_026705295.1 Candidatus Palauibacter australiensis | reverse complement strand
CCTGTCCTTTTCCTGCCACGCCAGGAACAGAGTCTTCGGAGTCATCGAGCGACCTCCCGTAGCTGGTCTCGATTATAGCAGATCAGTTCGACGACAAAGGCCCGTGCGGGATCCGACATCCAATCAACCGGCACGCGATGTACCAACTCCGCTACGAGTGAGTCCGTCAACGCGGCCACGCGTTCCAAGATACTGCGGAAGTAGGACCCGTGCTGTTCGGCCGCCTCACGCACCAGCGTCAGGGGACTCGGACCGTACCGCGCATCCCCCGACCAGTGGATCCCTCCACGTCCTCTCTCCGAATACCAACCCACCCTCTTCTCGTTCAACAGGAGGGCTCGCCTTTCGTCAAGAAGCTCCCTCCCAAGCGAGGAGGCGTGATCGAATGACGGGGCAAGCCCACCTTTCCAATTCTCTCCAACGCGACGCCGTAGGAAGCCCCAGTTCTCATGATGGCGATCGGTGTTCCCAATCACCGCGTCCAACACCAGATACCCGGCGAACGTCTCACGATGTTTTTCGGCTGCGGCTTGCTCTCGAAAGATCCGTTCGAATGATGTCCAGATGTTGCTGAACGAATGGTCCGATTGACCGAACCTCGCTGTTCGATCGTAGCCCTCCACCGTCCGCGCAAGGACCTGGTTACCGTGAACCAGCTCGGTGCTTCCTAGAGCGAAGGATTCGGAGACGGACCCACGTTCGCTCTCAAACTCGGCCAGTTCGGTTCTCGCGTGCTGGATGTCCAGAGCTCGCGCGATTTCGGCCGCAATCTTCTCCGCCCAATGCTGACCGGTGTTCGGTTGGGGATACTTGAAGAGCCATGCCGATCCGTGGCCCTCGGCTCTTCGATACCAGAACTTCTGCTTGGTGCCCATGTCTTCCGGTCCGACCCAATCCGGATCCACCACGACAACGGGATAGTTCTCGAGCACGATTGGCGCTTCGCCGAGCTAGCCTTCGCCGGGGAGGGAGTAGAGGTGGGCGGTGACGAGGGCGGCGACCAGGAGGAGGAGGGCGACGAGCCAGAGTTGGCCGGCGGCGAACACGGCCGAGACGAGGATCGCGCTCCACAAGAAGATCGTCGCGCCGCGCCGTACGCGGGTGGAGATGACGCCGCGCTCGCGGTAGGCGGCGAGGTAGCGGCCGAACAGGCGGTTCTCGTACAGCCAGCGCTCGGCGCGGGGCGAACTGCGGGCGAAGCACCACGCGGCGAGCAGGAGGAAGCAGGTCGTGGGCCAGAGCGGCACCACGATGCCGATGATGCCGGCGCTCACGCTGAGGCTCCCCACACCCAGGAAGACGGCCCGCCGCACGGGGCCGGGCAATGCGCGCGCGGCGCGCTCGGCCGCCTCGTGATCGATGGGGCACTGGGCGGCCGGCGAAGCGATCGCGGGCCGGCTGTGTCGCGCGTCTGGACTCGGTTTCATGTCTGCGGAGTCACGGGAGTCGAATGAGTCGCTGGCGTCATCGGCCGGGGGATCATGCGCCCGGGAGGACTCGAACCCCCAGCCTTCTGATCCGAAGTCAGACGCTCTATCCAATTGAGCTACGGGCGCGGGTGGCGCGAGCGAAAAACGGTAGAACCGGCCCGCGTCCGATGCAACTCCGATACAACCGGGACCGCTCGCGGGTTTCCGAGGCACGACGCTAGATTCGGGGACGCCCAACCACCTCACCCGGAGCTGACCGATGCGACGACTGCGTACACTCTTCCTCCTCGGCGCGCTGGCCGCCGGACCGCTGGCGCTCGCGGCGCCCGCCCCCTCCCTCGCCCAGAGCGGCGCGAACGTGGCCATGGCGGAGAGCTGGCCCGACGCCGATCCCGACGACGTGGAGTCCGTCGACAGCATCCTGACCGCGCTCTACGACGTGATCTCGGGCCCGGCCGGGCAGGCGCGCGACTGGGACCGCTTCCGCTCCCTGTTCATCCCCGAGGCCCGCCTCATTCCCACGGGCCGGTCCCCGGAGGGCGAACACGGCTACCAGGTGTGGAGCCCGGGGGAATACGCGGCACAGGCGGGCGGCTTCCTCGAGCAGAACGGATTCTTCGAGCGGGAGATCGCCCGCAGCGAGGAGCGCTTCGGCCCCGTGGTACACGCGTTCTCCACCTACGACTCGAAGCGCACCGCGGACGACCCCGAACCGTTCGCGCGCGGCATCAACTCGATCCAGCTCATGCACGACGGCGACCGCTGGTACGTCGTCACGATCTACTGGGCCGCGGAACGGCCGGATCTGCCGATCCCCGGACAGTATCTGCCCTCCAGGAACGGAGGAGGTACCCCGTGAAGTTCTCCCCGAAGCTCCGCCCCCCCGCCGCGTCGCGCGTCGCTTCGTGGACCGCCGCGGCCGCGGTCGCGCTGGCGGCCACGCCGGCCCTACAGGCGCAGGGTCTCGCCCGCTTCGAGCCGGCCCCCGCGCGCGACAACGCCTTCGCGCTCACGCTCGAGTCCATCATGCAGGGCTCCGAGCACGTCGGGCAGGCGCCCGTCGGCGTGAGCTGGTCCGACGACGGCGAGTGGATCTACTTCCGCTGGCTCCCGGGCGGCGCCGAGTGGCACGAGCAGCGCGCCCTCTACCGGGTCCGTTCGACCGGCGGCACGCCGGAGCGCGTCGATGACGAGGAAGAGTTGCGCCTCGGCCCCATCCTGGCGCCGGGCGACGTGTCCCCGGATGGCCGCTGGCGCGTCACGTCCTCCGGCGGAGACCTCTATCTCATCGAGCGGGACGGCGCCGCGACCCGGCGGCTCACCCACACCGAGGACGCCGAGATGAGTCCCGTCTTCTCCGGCGACGGCGCCTCCATCTTCTTCCGGCGCGGGAACAACCTCTTCGCCTTCGACATCGACGACGGCGAGATCCGGCAGCTCACCGCGGTGGGCGGGCCCGAGCAGCCCGAAGACCCCGAGGCGGAGGGGCACAAGGCCTTCCTCGAGGAGCAGCAGCGAGAGCTGTTCGAACACATCCGCGTGCAGGAGATCCGGGAGGAGCGTGCCGAGGAGCGCCGGGAACTCCGCGAGGCCGGACAGCGCGAGACCCTGCACCTCGCGCAGGGCGAGCGCGCGCAGTCGATCATAGCCGATCCCACCGGCACGTGGATCGCGGTCACCGCGACCCGCGGCACCTTCAACGATGGCGGCCGGCGCACCGACATCCCGCTCTGGATCACGGAGTCCGGCTACACCGAGAACACCGAGATGCGTCCCAAGGTGGGCGACGAACAGGGTGAGTCCAGGCTCGCCGTGGTCCACGCCGAGACGGGCGAAGCCACCTGGCTCGACCTGACGGGAGACGGCTCGGGATCGGGTTCGGAGGAGGCGGAGGCCGGTTCGGACGACGAGGACGACGCCGACGTCGACACCGCGGCGGACGGCTCCGAATCCGACGATCGCCTCGCCGTCGCGAGCTTCGCGGGCTGGAACGACGCGGGCTCCCACGGCCTCGTGTTCGCCGTGGACTACGACTACAAGACGTGGCGCCTCTACGCCTACGAAGCGGCTTCCGGCGAACTCACGCTCCTCGATTCGCACCACGACGAGGCGTGGGTCGGCGGTCCCTGCTTCGGCTCCCAGGGCGCCGGCTGCATCGGCTGGCTCCCGGCGGAGGCGGCGGGCGACGTGCCGCGCGCCTGGTACGTGAGCGAGGAGACGGGGTACTCCCACCTGTACGCGATCGACGCCGATGGCGGCGACAGGGAGGCGCTCACGGCCGGCGAGTGGGAGGTGCTCGGCGCGACGATCCCGGACGGATGGGACGCCTTCCTCCTCCAGACGAGCGAACTCTCCCCCTTCGACCAGCACCCGTGGCGCATGGACTTCGACGGCTCCGGCCGCGTCCAGCTCCTCGAGGGAGCGGGCTCGTTCACCGTCACGCCGTCGCCCGACGGGCGTCGCTTCGCCGTCCTCCATTCGCGCGCGAACCGGCCGCCCGAACTCTACCTCGCCGATGCCGCGCCGGCCGCCGCGATGTCGCAGGTCACGACCTCCCCCACCGAGACATGGCTCGGCTTCCCCTGGCTCCTGCCCGAGATCGTGCACTTCGAGGCCCGCGACGGCACGCCGGTGCCCGCCCGCATCTACCGGCCCGCCGACTTCGGCGTTGAACCCAACGGGGCCGGCGTCATCTTCGTCCACGGGGCGGGGTACCTGCACAACGTCCACAACTGGTGGTCGAACTACTACCGCGAATACATGTTCCACCACTTCCTGGCGGCCCAGGGCTACACGGTGCTCGACATCGACTACCGCGGCTCCGCCGGCTACGGGCGCGACTGGCGCACGGCGATCTACCGGCACATGGGCGGCTGGGACCTCTCCGACCAGGTCGACGGCGCCGCGTACCTCGTCCGCGAGGAGGGCGTCGACCCCGACCGCATGGGGATCTACGGCGGGTCCTACGGCGGCTTCATCACGCTCATGGCGCTCTTCACGGCGCCGGAGTCCTTCGCGGCGGGCGGCGCGCTCCGCTCGGTGACCGACTGGGCGCACTACAACCACTGGTACACGAGCCGCATCCTCAACCTCCCCCACGAGGACGAGGAGGCGTACCGCCAGTCCTCCCCCATCTACTTCGCCGAGGGCCTTGAGGGACACCTCCTCATCGCGCACGGGATGTACGACACGAACGTGCATTTCTCCGATGTCGTGCGCCTCGCCCAGCGTCTCATAGAACTGGGGAAGGAGAACTGGGAGATGGCCGTGTACCCGGTGGAAAACCACGGTTTCGCGGAGCCCTCGTCGTGGACCGATGAATACCGGCGCATCTACGAGTTGTTCGAGCGCGTGATCGGCGGCGGCCGCGGGGCGTCGGCGAACGGGGAGGGTGGCTGAACACACCCTGCGCCGGTCGATGATGCGGCCGGCCCTCGCGCGGCCGGTGCTGGCGCTGGTCCTCGTCGCGGCGTGCGGGGCGCCGGATCCCGGACCCTGGGTCGAGGCGGACGGATACCGCTGGCGAGAGCTGCGGCCGCGGGGATCGGGCGGTTTCCGGCCGCTCGATGCTTCCGCCCTCGGCGTGTCCTTCCTGTACGACGTCGACGAGGAGACGCGCCTCCGCAACCGGGTGCGCGCCGAAGGGCAGGGCGTGGCGATCGGGGATGTCGACGGGGACGGCTTGGCGGACCTCTTCTTCGCCGGCTTCGGGCGCGCGAGCGCGCTCTACCGCAACCTCGGCGGCTGGCGCTTCGAGGAGATCACGCCGCCCGCCCTCGCGCTCGAGGACGTGCTCGCGAGAGGCGCCGCGCTCGCCGATGTCGATGGAGACGATGACCTCGATCTCGTGATCGCGGTCCACGGGGGCCGGAACCGGATCTTCCTCGGCGACGGCGCGGGCGGCTTCGCCGAACTGGAGGACACGGGCCTCGGCGGGGCGTGGGGGAGCACGACCCTCGCGCTGGCCGACACCGACGGCGACGGCGACCTCGACCTCTACGTCGCCAACTACAAGACGCGGCAGGTCGACGACCTCTACCCGTCGGACGTCCTGGACATCAACCACCTGCAGCGCGGCGAGGACGGCAATCTCGTCACTCCTCCGGAACTGCGGGAACTCTACGACGAGCACTACCGCGTGGAGTTCGACGGCCGCTTCGTGCGCCGCTTCGAGCTGGGCGAGCCGGACGAGTACTACACCGGGCTCGGGGACGGACGGTTCGCGCCCGCGGCCCCCGGGGCGCCCCTCACGCGTTCCCGCGGGAACGTCTCGACGCCGGCCCGCGACTGGGGACTCGCCGCGAGGTTCAGCGACTGGGACGAGGACGGCGACCCGGATCTCTACGTGGCGAACGACTTCAACAGCGAGGACGGAATCTGGATCAACCGCGGCGACGGGACGTTCGCCTCCGCCCCGGCCATCGCCGTCCGCACGACGAGCCTATCCTCGATGGCCGTCGATGTCGGAGATCTCGACCGCGACGGCGACCTCGATCTCCTCACCACCGACATGCTCGCCCGGGACGCGGCGGAGCGCCTCGTCCAGACCCCGAGCTACGAGGCCGTCCCCGAACGGCCGGGCGATACGGACACGAGGGTCCAGATGAACCGGAACGCCGTCCAACTCAACCGGGGCGACGGCACGTTTGCCGAGGCGGCGTGGGAACTCGGGCTCGCCGCCTCGGACTGGACGTGGGGCGCGCTCATCATCGACGCGGACCTGGACGGCTGGAACGACATCCTCGTCACGACGGGACACGCGTGGGACCAGTTGGACGGCGATGCCAACGCGCGGGTGGCGGCGATCCCCGGGCTGCCGGCGGATCAGGCCCTGCGCATGTTCCCGCCGCTCGCGCAGCCGAACGTCGCCTTCCGCGGAGGGGCGGACGGCTTCACCGACGTCAGCGAGAGTTGGCGCTGGGGACACGAGGCGGACATCTCGCACGGTCTCGCGGCCGGCGATCTCGACCGCGACGGAGACCTCGACGTCGTCGTGACCCGGCTCGGCGCGCCGCCCGTCATGTACCGCAACGACGCGGCCGCGCCGCGCATTCTGGTGCATCTGCGAGGCCCGGCACCCAACACGCGCGGGATCGGCGCCCGGATCCGCCTCGAGAGCTCCGGCGACTCCGCGGCGCCGGGCGGCTCGCAGGCGCTCCCCCCCCAGGTGCGGGAGATCATCGCGGGCGGCGCCTATCTCTCCTCTTCGGAACCCTCCGCCAGCTTCGCCGCGGAGGGGGACGGGGAGATGGTCCTCACCGTCGACTGGCCGGACGGCCGCCGCACGCGGCTGGAAGGCGTCGTCGCGAACCGCGAATACGTGATCGATGCCGCTACCGCGGAGCCGGCGGTTCCCGACCCGGACGGCCCCGCCACCGCGGCGACAGCCGAGGCCGGCGCGCATTTCGTCGACATCTCGGATCGGCTCGGGCACCGGCATGTCGAATCGCCCTTCGACGACCGGTTCCGGCAGCCGCTGCTGCCCCACTCGCTCGATCGCCTCGGCCCGGGCGTGTCGTGGATCGACGTGGAGGAGGATGGCGATGCGGATCTCGTGGTCGGGAGCGGCCGGGGGGGCAGCCCGGTCCTGATTCGGAACGAGGGGGACGGTTTCGCCGCCCCGCGGGCCCTCGTGCCCGCGCTGGCGTGGGACGCGACCGCCGTGCTGCCGCATCGTACGGCCGACGGTCGCGTCGCGCTGCTCATCGGCACGAGCGCGTACGAGGCGGGCTCGCCCGCGGAGGCCGCGGCCGTCCCCGCGGTCATCGCGGCGCCGCTCGGCGCGTCCGCGCCGGCACCCCCGCTCATCGAAGCCCCCGGCCCCCCGCCCGGGCGGCTCCCCGCGGCGACCGGCCCGCTCGCGCAGGCCGACATCGACGGCGACGGCGACCTCGATCTCTTCGTGGGCGGACGCGTCGCCCCCGGCGCCTACCCCCTTGCGGTCGACTCCCGCCTGCTGGTCCACGACGGCGCCGCCCTGCGCGTCGATGCGGAGCGCTCCCTCCCCTTCGCGCGCCTGGGGCTCGTCTCCGCCGCCCTCTTTACGGATTACGACCTCGATGGCGACCCCGACCTCGCGCTCGCCCTCGACTGGGGCAGCGTCCGCCTCTTCCGCAACGATGAGGGCCGCTTCACCGATGTGAGCGACGCGCTGGGGCTCACGCGTCTCACGGGGCGCTGGAACGGCCTCGCCGCCGCGGACTTCGACGAGGACGGACGGCCCGACCTCGTCGCGACCGGCTGGGGCGCGAATCTCGACGTACCGCCCGCCTACTCCCTCATCTACGGCGACATGAATCGCGACGGCATCGTCGACCTCGTCGAGGCCAGGATGGAATCCGGCATGTGGCGTCCGCTACGGGGCAGAGACGCGCTTGCCGTCCCCGGCGGACTCTCGACCCTCCTCCGCGTCACCTACGAGCGCTTCGCGCGCGCGCCCCTGACCGACCTCATCGGCGGCATGGACCCCGAGCGCCGACTGGACGCGAACGAGCTGCGCCACACCGTGTGGCTCAATCGCCCTTCCGGCTTCGAGAGCGCCCCGCTGCCCGCGGCGGCCCAGCGCGCGCCCGCGTTCGGCGTCGCCGGCGCCGACCTCGACGGGGACGGTCATGAAGACCTCGTCCTCGCGCAGAATTTCTACGCCGGCCGACCGGGGACGCCGCGCTACGACGCGGGTCGCGGGCTCTGGCTGAGAGGGGACGGCGAGGGCGGCTTCGAGCCCGTCACAGGCTCCCGATCCGGGATCGCGGTCTACGGAGATGCCCGCGCCGTCTCGCTCGCCGACCACGATCGCGACGGGCGGGTGGACGTGGCCTTCGGCGTCAACGGCGGCGAGACCCGGCTCTACCGCAACGTCGGCGGGACGCCCGGTCTCCGGGTCACGCTCGAGGGCCCACCCGCGAACCCGCGGGCCATCGGCGCCCGTCTCCGCCTGGAATACGCGGACGGCACGTTCGGTCCGGCACGGGAAGTCCGGTCGGGGGAGGGCTATTTGGCCCGCCATGAATCGACGCAGACGCTCGGTCTGGCTGGCGCGGCGGGTACGGCACCCGCGCCCGGCGACACGCCCGCCCGCCCCGCGACGCTTCACGTCGTGTGGCCGAACGGCGGGGAGACGTCCGTTTCGATTGCGCCCGGGACTCGGGAGGTGCGCGTCGCGTCCGCCGGATCGGAAGGTTAGCGGTAGCGGACGCCGAAGCCGATCGTGATGCCGATGTCGTTCTGGAGCTTTGACGCGTCCGTCTGGGCGGAGATGTAGTAGGACGCCATGTCCCGGAGTTCGCCTCGGAACCAGAGCGATGACAGGAGATGGACCCGGACCCCGATCGCGGCCGTCGCCATCGGATCCGTCGCGCTGAGTCTCGGCACCTCGGCACCGTAGAACTTCAACTGCCGGAGCCCCCCGCCCACCGTGAAGTAGGGCTCGAGCGCGCCGGCCGACCCGGAGGACCGCAGTCGGAACGTCAGGTTCACCGTGCCCGCCAGGTACTCCATCTCGCCGAGCGTTCCGATACCGCGTCCGAGTCCGCCGCCGACGCCTTCGAGCGTCGCCGGGGAATAGAGCCCCATGATGCTGATTCCGACCGCTCGGGAAGCCCAGTAGGTCGCTTCGCCCCCCATCATCACGTCCGGCGGAATCACGATGCCGTACGCGCCGGTATTGTCCGTGAGGTTGTTGAGGGGCTGGATGACGCCGGCGAGTCCGAACAACTCCGGACCGGTATCGTCGCCGAGCGGCGCCGCGGGACTCATCTGGGCCGTCAGCTTCGACGCTCCGGGAGAGAGCCCGCAGAGAAAGAGCAAGAGAAAGAGAAGAACGCCGGCCGGGCGTCTCATTTGATCCTCACGATCGTGATTAGCGGTTCCGCGGTCTCACCCGCCGGCGTTCCTCCCGCCGTTTCCAGCGACAGCGAAAGGCCCGGCGCGCCGGGAGCCGAGGCGAGTGAGAAGTACTGTACGCTCGACGGCCCTACGTCGAGGCTCAGCACCCGGGTTTCAAACCCCAGCGGCTCGGCCCGGAGCGCGATCGCGGTCGGAAGGCCCGATCGGGTGTCCGTATCCTGGTTCAAGGATCGGAACACATCGGCGGCGTCCCACGTTGCCGCGGCGAGCGGCGGCCCCGCGTCCGGCCCGGCCTCCGGCGCTTCGAGGTCCTCCCCGGCGGGATCCTCGGTCCCCCCGTCCAGCGTCCCCGCTCCCAGCGCCATCGAAACCGACACGTCCGCCAGGATGTTCGCCCACTCCCTCCCGGTGACCCGCTCCAGGTTCGCGATCCCCCGTCCGTAGTTCTGTCCGCCGCCGACAACGGACCGGAAGAAGGCCCGTTCGTCTCCCCCCGCCTGATCCGCGAGCCGTCGCAGCAGGAACCATCCGAAACCTCGCATCTGCAGCCCGCCGACACCGTCCAGGTCGTCCGTCGCGACCGTGGGGGCCCCGGGGAGTCCGAGCATGTACAGGCCGACGTTTCGGAAGTTGCCCAGCATGTAGGCGTTGAAGGTGTCGAGTTCCTCGGGCGTCCCGGATACGCGGTCGAAGGTGAGGCGCTCGCCCACGGGGAGCCCGAGGGCGGCGAGCCCCGCCACCTCCTCGGCCAGACTCGAGAGCGCCTCATCCAGCCATACCTCCTCGGCGGCCCCGAAACCCGCCGAAGAAGCGGGCACGCGGCGCCCCGCGCTTACGATGTGCTGGACTTCGTGCGCCACCAGGCCGGGTGTCTCCCGCAGCAGATCCTCCGTCGAGACGGCGCGGCCGAGCGTCGCCTCGGGGTCCGCGCTCAAGCTGTAGACGATCTCCGCCTCGTTGCTCGCGGGGCAGATCCCGCCGTCCGGGTCCGACAACTCGCCGTCGCCCCGTCCCGAAGCGGCAAGATCCTGAGGGAGGGAGAACCCGCCGACGCCCGCCTCGCCGTCGCCGAGCCGGTTCACGTCGGGGGTGAACAGGACGACGACACGTCCGTTCCGGTCGATGTCCTCGGGACGGCCGAAGTAGGAGGTCACGGCCGGAAGGACCGTCCCGTCCAATTCCCGAGCGAGCGCGAGCCACTCCTCCTCCGTCGGGCCGCCCGCGGGCGCGGCGAGATCCTCCACGAGCACCACCCCGTCGCCCACGGCCCGGACCGTCCCTCGCACCGTCCTCGTCGGGTCGACGCAGGTCGCCGCCAGCTCCGGACCGACGGAGAAGAAATACTCGAGCGTATCTCCCGGGGCCGGCGCGGAAACCGGCGTCGACCCGTCGGCCCGCAGGGGCGAGACTCGGTCCTGGACAAGTCGTGCAAGGGTGCGTGCGCGAATCCCGATGTCCCGGCGCGTGCCGGCGAGCGCGGCCTCCGCGATCCGCGAATCGATCGTCCCGGGGCCGAGCGCCGCCGCCGGACGATCCCCCGACATGTCGGCGGGCGTCCGCATCGTGAGCCGGAGCGGGAGCCCGCTCGAGGCGCTGCGCCCCGTGTTGCCGACGACGATCCGGTATTCCCGCGTCGCCGTCCCGGTGTCTTCAGGCGGTCCCGGTTCTCCCGCATCTCCCGCTTCCAGGGGCGCTCCGGGCCGGAACTGAACGCATTCGACCTCGACCGGCCCGCGCAGCGTGAGCGATTCGCCGACCTCGAGACCCACGCGCAGGTTGGCCGGTTCGATCGGAACCAGCAGACCGTTGCTGGCGTCGGAGTCCACGAGCACCCGCACGCCCACCTCGCGCTCGGGCAGGCAGGTGCGGGCGAAGGCCGGCACCTCAACCGTGAGTTCCGTCTCCGTGGCGCTCACCACCGTCGCCGCCGTGCCTTCGATCCACACTTCGTTGTCGGCCGCGACCGGGCGGAACCCGCTGCCGTGGAGGAGCGCCCGCGTACCCGCCGCGAGTCTCCCGTTCCCGACCGAGTCGAGTTGTACGGCCCCGCCGGGCGAGGCGAGCGCCGTGGCCGAGAAGGAGAGCGTGTCCGAGTACACGCCGGCCGTGGCGAAGACGTGGATCCGGTACTCGCCCGGACGCGAGCCCAGCGTGAACACCGCCCCGCCGCGCCCGTCCGCGTCCGTCATCACGATATCGTGCGTGAGGGCTCCCCCGCTTTCCGGCGATTCTTCCGGCGATTCTTCCCGCGCGAGCGGTGCCGGCGGTTCCGCCACGGCCGCCGTGTCCCCCGCCTCCGGCAGTTGGGGCGGTCCCTCCGTTTCCTGCGGAACCGGGGCTTCTTCCGGCGCCGTCCAGTCGAAGGCGATGCGGACGCCGCCGGCCGGGGCGCCCCTCGTCGTCTCCGCCCGGATGGAGAACGGTAGCGGCAGTTGGCTCCCCGCCTCCGCCCGCTGGCCGTCTCCCTCCACGATGCTCAGACGGACCGTGTCCGCGGCCTCCGCGAGGACGAGGAAGCGGAGCGGCGGGACGTTCGCGGCACTCGGGATGTCCGCCTGGATCTCCGCCTCGCCCGGCGTGGGCCCCGCGCGGTAGACCGATTCCGCGACGCCGTTCTGCCCCGCGACCGCGACCCCCGGCGAAAGCTCGCCCTCGCCCCGCACGATGACGAAGCGGACCGGCGCCCCTTCGACCGCGTTCCCGAGCGCATCCTCGACCCGGACCGCGATCGGGGGGTCTGTCGCCTCACCCGTCACGATGGTGTCCACGGCGGCCGAAACGGGGACGAGCGTCGTGGGCGGGGAGCCGAGCTCCGTGCTCCCCGTATCCCCGCACGCGACCGCGAGCACCCCCGCGAGCGCCCCGGCGAGCACGCACAGCGCGCCGCGCCTCACCGCGGCTCCGCCTTCCAGAAGGCGATGCCGCCTGCCTGCTTCCCCACGTTGACGCTGGCCGCGCGGACCCCGGCCCGGAGGTCGATCACGTCCACCGTGCCCGGCTCTCCGCCCACGCCCTCCACGCTCACGAAGGCGTACCGGGAGTCCGGGGAGATCGCGATCCCGTGGGGCAGCGTCCGCGTGTGCGGAACCCGGGCCAATTCCGTCCCGCCGGCGAGATCCCACACGCCGGTCGCCTGCCCGCCCTTGTACGTCACCACGAGGTAGGCGCCGTCCGGAGAAACATCGAGATTGTACGGACCCTCGCCCGTCGCGAAGCGTCGCGTCACCCGCCACGACTGAACGTCGATCTCCAGCACCTCCGCGTTCCGGTTGCACGCGACGTAGACGTGGCGCCCACCCACGGCCGGGTGCGCCCACGTCGGGCTGCACGCGGTCGCTCCCACGGGCCGCGTCGGGAGCCAGTCGTGCGGCCACGCCTGCTCAGAGCCCGGGTGGAGGAGAAAGCGCTGCGTGACCTCGAGCCGGTGCGCGTCGACCTCCACGAGCATCTCATCCATCATGCACACGGAGTAGTGCCGCGCCCCGTCCGCCGTGAGCCGCGAGCCGTGCGGCATCGTGCAGGTCGGAATCTGCGCGACCTCGATCATCGCGCCGACGTCGACGACGGACACCGAACTCGGCTCGTGCTCGCCGTGCAGGTTGAAGTTCGCCGCGAAGAGCAGGCCTGCCGGCGTCACCTGCATGGTGGCGGGGAAGAGCCCCAGCTCCGCGCTCCCGACCGGGCGGTTCGTCGCGGTGGAATAGGCGACGACCGTGCCGAAGGGATTCCCGTGGGCGAGCGTCACGTACCACCGTTCCCCACTCGGATCGACCGCCAGGCCGTGCGGCCCGTCGATTTCGGTGGGGAAACGGCCCACGAAGACGGAATCCAGCACCGACGCACCGGTGCCGTCGAACCGGACGAGATCGACGCGATCCTCCGATTCCGCCGCCACGTAGACGTAATACGACGACGGGCCTTCTGGGCTGGTTTCCTGGGAGGCCGCGGGCAGCGCCGCCGCGGCCGTCATTCCCAGCGCCCACAAGGCCCTCGCCAAGCGGGGTATGGCAGACTCAGGTAGCATACGATTTACGCGCGTTCGCGACTCCTTCTCCATGAAGCATCCGGGCCCGGAAACCACTTCCGGCGGACACTTCCCACCTACCCTTAGAGTAGACAATTCCTCAAGGGGTTGCCAATCGGTTAGGTTGTCGGCGGCGGAGGGAGAAGAGGTCGCGGACGGGTGCGCGTCACGCCGTTCGAGGAAAGTCCGGGCTCCACAGGGCACGGCGCCGGGTAACGCCCGGGCGTCGCGAGGCGACGGAAAGTGCCACAGAGAGCAGACCGCCGATGGCAGCTTGCGACTCGCAAGGGTCCAGGCGCACAGGCAAGGGTGAAAGGGTGGGGTAAGGGCCCACCGCGTCTCCTGGTGACAGGGACGGCACGGCAAACCCCGCCGGGAGCAAGGCCAAGCAGGAACGAGCGGCGGCCCGTCGCGTTCGAGTTCCGGGTAGGCCGCACGAGGCCTCGGGAAACCGCAGGTCCCAGATAGATGACCTCGCCGCGGGCCTGGCCCGCTGGTAACAGAACCCGGCTTATCTCCCTCCGCCTCACCTCATGCCGCGGCGCCGGGAGCGGTACGGAGAACAGCGATGAGATTCGACATCCTTGAGCACACGCTCGACAACGGGCTACGGGTCGTTCTGCAGCCCGATGCGTCCGCGCCGCTCGTCGCCGTTCACGTCATGTACCACGTGGGATCGAAGAACGAGCGCGCCGGCCGGACCGGCTTCGCGCACCTCTTCGAGCATCTCCTCTTCCAGGGGTCCGAGCACGTGCCGCGCGAGCAGCACTTCAAGCTCGTGCAGGATGCCGGCGGCACGCTCAACGGCACGACGTGGTTCGACCGCACGAACTACTTCGAGACGTTGCCCGCCAACGAACTGGATCTCGGCCTGTGGCTGGAGTCCGACCGCATGGGGTTCTTCAAGCCCGGGATCACCCGGGAGAAGCTCGACAACCAGCGGGAAGTGGTGAAGAACGAGCGGCGGCAGTCGTACGAGAACCGCCCCTACGGCCTCGCGTTCGAGACCCTGCTCGCGCGCGCCTACGACGAGGGACACCCGTACCGCCATCCGACCATCGGCTACATGCCCGACATCGACGCGGCCCGGCTCGAGGACGTGCACGAGTTCTTCGACCTCCACTACGGACCCAACAACGCGACCCTCGTCCTCGTCGGCGACTTCGATCCGGCTGCGGCGCTGGAGCGGGTCGGGGCCTGGTTCGGGGAGATTCCCGCGCGACCCGTGGCGCCGCGGCCGGAGGTCCCCGTGCCGGCGCGCGGCGGAGAGCGGCGCACGCTCCTTCGGGACCGCGTCCAGATGCCCCGCGTGTACCTCATGTACCATTCGCCGTGCTACGCGGACCCCGATTTCGAGGCTGTCGTCATCCTCAACTACCTGCTTGCCGACGGGAACAGTTCCCGCTTCGAGAAGACGCTCGTGTACGAGAAGCAGATGGCGGCGGACGCGACGTCCTTCACCTGGCCGACCGAAAGCGCCGGGATGTGTTTCGTGGTCGCCACCGCCCGCCCGGGCGTCGCGGCCGCCGACCTGGAGACGGAGGTGAGGGACGTCATCGACGATCTGCTCCGCCACGGCGTCGAGGAGGAAGAGATCGAGGGGGCGCGCAACCGGGCCCGGCGCGGGCTCCTGAACGGGCGCGCGGGCTTCGGCGACCGGGCGGACGCGATCGCGCACGCGGCGGTGCTGCGGGGCGACGCCGCCTACGTGAACGACGCGTTCACGCGCTACGGCGCCGTCGCCCGCCCCGACGTGGAGCGCGTGGCCCGCGAGGTGCTCGACCCCCGCGGCCTCACGGTCCTCCACGTCGTGCCCGAGGAGGAGACGCCGTGACGAACCCCCGAGCCGCGACCCCCGACCGCGCCGTGCGCCCGGCGCCGGCCGCCCCGCGCCCGCTTGCGCTTCCGCGCTTCGAGCGGCACACGCTCCCCAACGGCCTCCGCATCGAGCACGCCGAGCGGCGCGGGCTGCCGGAGGTGTCGCTCCACCTCGTCCTTGAGTGCGGTGCGGGCGCCGAACCGCCACGACTCGGCGGTCTCTGCGAGCTCACGGCCCGGCTCCTCACCGCCGGCACCCCCGGCCGGGACGCCATCCAAATGGCGCGCTGGCTCGACCGCCTCGGCGTCGGCTACCGCGCGACGGCCGGCTACGCCGTGGGGGCCGTCTCCATGCACTTCCTGTCGGAGTTGTTCGAGGAGGGGCTCGAGTTCCTCGCCGCCACCATCCTCGATTCCGAGTTTCCGGAGCACGAGGTCGAACGCATCCGCCGCGAGCGCATCGACGAGATCGAACGCCAGGCGGACGACCCCGCGACCGTCGCGGGTCTCGCCACGATCGCCGAACTCTACGGCGACGGCCTGTACGGGCGGCCGGCGGCCGGCACCGGCGCCACCGTGTCGGCGATCGGCCCGGAGGCGGTGCGGGAGTTCCACGCCGCGCGCTACCGGCCCGGCGGGGCCCTCCTCATCGCGTGCGGCGAACTCGACCGCGAACGGCTGCTGTCCGCGGCGGAGGCGCGTTTCGGCGCCTGGAGCGGCGAGACCGCCCCGGTCGCGCCCCCGGACACGCCGGAGGCGCGGGCGAGCGACCTCATCCTCATCGACCGGCCCGGCAGCGCCCAGAGCGAGATTCGCGTCGCGACGGTGGGCGTGCCCCACAACACCGCTGACCATCACGCGATCATCGTGGCCAACGCGATCCTCGGCGGCCTCTTCAACTCCCGGATCAACCTCAATCTGCGTGAGGACAAGGGGTGGACCTACGGGGCGAGATCGAGTTTCCGGTTCCGCCGCGGCGCGGGGCCCTTCATCGCGCGCACGGCCGTCGAGACCGTCCGGACCGGACCCGCGTTCGAGGAGATCCTGCGCGAGATCGAGGCCATGCGCACGGCGCCCGTCACCGCCGACGAAATGACGCTGGCCCGCAACGCCCTCACGCTCTCCCTGCCGCTCCAGTTCGAGACCGCGGTGCAGATCTGCGGGAAGGTGAGCCGTCAGCGCGTATTCGGCCTCCCCGACGATTACTGGAAGACGTACCGCTCCCGCATCGAGGCCGTGACGCCGGAGGAGGTGCAGGAGGTCTGCCGCAGGTACCTCGACCCCGACCGCCTCACGCTCCTCGCCGTCGGCGACGCCGCGACGGCCGCGCCCACCCTGAACGGCTTCGGGCCCGTGGACGTCCGGCCGGCGTCGTGACCGCCTCGTGACCGCACCATGACCGGCGGCGCGCACGAAGGCGCCGGACGCGGCGGCTCGACGGGCCGGGTGGACGGAGAGCGCGCCTACTCAGGCCGCCGGATCCATGTCGACGTGGATCGCGTGCGGTTTCCGGACGGATCCATCGGGCGGCTCGAACTGATCCGCCACTCCGGCGCCGCCGCCGTCGTCGCGCTGGACCTTCCCGACGGGCCGCGCGAGATCGCCGGCGCCGTTCCGCCCGAACCCATCGTCACGCTGGTGCGCCAATACAGGTACGCCGCCGACGGATTCATCTGGGAGGTGCCTGCCGGGAACCTGGAGCCCGGCGAGCCCCCCGAGGTGTGCGCGCTCCGGGAACTGGAAGAGGAGGCGGGACTCCGCGCCGGACGCCTGGAGAAACTGGCCTCCGTACACACGACGCCGGGGTTCACGGACGAGATCATCCACCTCTTCGCGGCGTGGGACCTGGAGGCGGGGGAGACGAGTCACGAGGCGAGCGAGTTCATGGATGTGCATCGGCTGCCTCTCCGCCGTACCATCGAGATGATCGATGCGGGAGAGATCAGCGACGGCAAGACGATCTGCGCGCTGACCCTCGCGGCGCGCTGGGTCGCCCGGCGGATGGATCGAATCGGCGGCGGCGGGGTTTAACACGCCGAATCGCCCGCAAAAGGGAGCCCCGCAAAGGGAGCGGCATGGACACGAAGCCGAACCTCGAGGTATCGAGGCAGTACACGGCGCCGGATGAGATGGCATCGCTCGGGCGCGGAGAGTTGAAGCGCCTCGACGATGCCGAACTCGTCACCCACTACCTGGGGGGGCAGCGCTTCGCGTTCAACGAGATCGCCGACCGCTACCAGGAACGCCTGCTGAACTTCATCTACCGCACCATCGGCGACCGGGACCGGGCCGAGGATCTCGTGCAGGAGACCTTCGTGCGCGTCTACCGGCACCTGCACCGGTTCGACCCCGCGCGGAAGTTCTCGACCTGGATCTACACGATCGCCAGCAACCTGGCGAAGAACGAACTGCGGAACCGCGCGCGCAATCCGCTGGTACTCTTCCATACGCTCCGGAAGAGCTGGGAAGCCGACCACCGGCCGCTCGAATTCGAGGATACGGCCTACCGGCCCGACGATCTGTTCCGCAAGCGGCGTGTGCGCGAACAGGTCGAGGCCGCGGTCGCGGAACTTCCCGAGCATCACCGTGTCGTATTCGTGCTGCGTGAACTGGAAGGGAAGAGCTACGAGGAGATTTCCGAGATCACGGGCGTCACGCTGGGCACCGTGAAGTCGCGCCTCAATCGGGCGCGGAACCGGTTCGCCCGCATCATCGCCCCGATGCTCGATTGAAGTCCCGGGCCCGCGCGGTCCGGCCAACGGAAGGAACGCTGGTGCAATGATGGTTTGTAAAGAGTTTATCGAGCGACATAGCGAATACCTCGACGGTACGCTTGCCGCCGACGAGCGCCGTCGTTTCGACGCGCATCTGAAGGATTGCCGGTCGTGTCGGCGCTACCAGCGGGTCATGACGCGCGGGCTCGCCGTCTGGCGCGCCCTCCCTCGCGTCTCCACCTCTCCGGATTTTCTGCCCCGCCTGCAGCATCGCCTCTACCACGTCGACGAGTCCCCGAGGCGGTCCTGGCGAGGCCAGGTCGGCCGGGCCGCCGCCATCGCCCTGGCGTCGGCGGGGCTCTTCACGCTCGGCGTGTCGAACGGAAGCCAGCCCCTGCTCGTCGAAGTTCAGCTTCCGCCGGTGATGGCGGACGTGCCGGCGGAAACCGTGGCCGAGAGCCAGGGGAGCCGGTTCGCCGACGACCCCTACGTCCCCGACTGGTTCCTCGTACCGTTCGCTCCGGCGCTCGATGACGGAGGCGGGCTGTTCGGTCAGTCGTACGCGGTGCCGATCGCGACGAGCGACGCCATTGTCCTGCCGGTCGAGCGACGCTCCGGCCAACTCGACGAGTCTCGCTGACCCACCCCCGCGGCCCGCGGCACGGGTCCCTCCCGTCGCCGTGAGCGCGCCCCTCGACCCGCGGCTCTCGCGAGCCATGGGCCAGGGTCCCCCGACCGGAGCCTGGTTCCTCCACGGAGACGCCGTCCGCCTGCGGGACGAAGCCGCGCGGCAACTCGTCGAGGCCGCCGTCGATCCCGCCACGCGCGACTTCAACTACGACCAGTTCCACGCCGAGGACGTGACGGACGAGCAGCTCGCCGCCACCCTGGCCATGCCCCCGATGATGGCCGAACGCCGCGTCGTCTTCGTGCGCGACGTCGAGCGACTGGGGACGAAGGCTCGCGCGGTCCTGCAGCGGGTCGCGGCGGCGCCTCCCCCCGACCTCGCCCTCATCGTGACGGCGCGCATCCCCAAGGGGTCGCGTGCGGCCTTCTACCGCGACCTCAGGAAGGTCTGCCGCACACTGGAGTGGACGGCGCCGCGCGCGGCGGAGATCCCCGGCTGGATCCACAACCGGGCGCGGACGCGCTGGAAGCTCGACCTCTCGCCGGCGGCGGCCCAGTGGATCGCGGGAGCCGTCGGGTCGGACCTCTCGACGCTCGATGCCGAACTCGAGAAGCTCGCTTCGCTTCCCGCCGACCGCCGGACCGACGCGGACATCCGCGACATCGTCCCCCGGACGCACCGGATCGATCGCTGGAGCTGGCTGGACCTCGTGGCCTCGCGCGACTACCGGCGCGCCTTGCGCGAGTTGGAAAACGTGCTCACATCGGAACGGGGGGTCGGGCTGGTCGCCGGACTTGTGGAACAGCACCTTCTGCTTGGTCTGGCCCTCGACGCGGGACCCGCCGGCCTGCGAGCCGCCCTGTCGGAGACCGGGCGCGGCTATCTCTCCTGGAAGGCGAACGCCTACGCGAAGCAGGCGAGGGCATGGACCGTACACGAACTCGATCACGCGCTGCGGGCGCTCCACCGCGCCGACCGGCACCTCAAGTCGGGGCGGGGAGACCACGCGGTTCTCGCCGAGATGCTCCTGGAGCTGGGGCGGACGGACAACGTCGCGAGATGACGCGGAGCGGCCGGAGCCGCGGAGGGCGCCCGGGAATTCGGAGCGGCCGCGGGCGGGCGCTGGCGTTTATCGCCGGCACGCTGCCATGGGGGTTTTCCGTCCCCTCCGCCGCGCAGGCCGCGCAAGCCGCCGATCCCGTGGATCTGGACCATCTCGAGGCACGGATCGAGGCCGGGCGGGTCGAAGGCGCGGCGGAGGCGATCGAAAGCTGGCTCGCCACGGAGGCGCGGAATGCGGTTCGCGGCGACGTGCTGCGGGCGCGGTACCTTCGGGCGCGACTCCTTTCCGACCCGGACTCCGCCCGCGCGGAACTCCTCTCCGTCGCCATGGATGGCGGCTCGCGCTACGGATCCCGAGCGTGGCTGCGGCTCGCCCAACTGGACCTGGCGCTCGACGAACCCTCCCGCGCGGCGGCCGATCTCGAACGCCTGCGGTCGGACCATCCGGGGAGCGCCGAGACCGTCGAGTCCTGGTACTGGACCGCGCGGACGTTCGAGGCCCGGGGCCTGATCGATCGGGCGTGCGAGGCGTGGCAGCGGGGGGCGGTGGAGGGCCGGCGCGTCGGCGCCACGGAGATTGCGGGCCTCGCGGAGGCCGCCTCGCTCGGCTGCGCGCCGGGCGCCCCGCGCTTCGCGATACAGGTCGCCGCGTTCTCACGCCGGGATCCGGCGGAGGAGACGCGTGGGCGGCTGGAAGCGGCCGGCTTCTTCTCGCGCGTCGTCGAGTTCGACGGATTGCACCGCGTCCGGCTGGGCCGCTTCGCCCGCCGGGAAGCCGCGGAGAGCCTCGTGCGCCGACTCCGGGATGCGGGCTTCGAGCCCACCGTCATCCCCGTCGTCTCGTGAGGCGATGATGGCCGCGGCCACCCCGGACCCGGCTGGGCACTCGCCGCTCATCCGGCAGTATCTCGACATCAAGTCGCGCCATCCCGATTCGCTCCTCTTCTTCCGGGTCGGCGATTTCTACGAGATGTTCTTCGAGGACGCGGAGGAGGGGAGCGGCCTGCTTGGCCTCACCCTTACGGCGCGCAACAACGGCGGAAAGCGGGACGTCCCCCTGGCGGGCGTTCCCGTGAAGGCCGTGAACGAGTACGTCTCCCGCCTGCTCGAGATGGGGCGCCGCGTGGCGATCTGCGAGCAACTCGAGGATCCGGCCGAGGCCCGGGGGATCGTGAAGAGGGATGTCGTCGAGATCATCACTCCGGGCACCGTCCTCGAGGACAGGCTCCTCGCCGCGGGCCGCAACAACTACGTGGTCGCGATCGCCGGAGACGCCCCGTTCGGGCTCGCCGCGGTCGACCTCTCGACCGGCGAGTTCGAGCTTCGCGAGGTGGCGGCGCCGGATCTCGACGACGAACTCGGGCGAATCGAGCCGGCCGAGATCGTGATCCCCGAGGAGACGGAGGCGCCGGGCGGCCCCTGGCACCTGACCGAGCGGCCCGCCTGGCGCTTCGACGCTTCGCTCGGGGAAGAGCGGCTGCGGGAGTGGTTCGGGGTCGCCTCCTCGACCGGCTTCGGCCTCGACCCCGCGCGCGACCCGCTTCTCCTTGCGGCGAGCGGCGCCCTCCTCGGCTACCTCGACGAGGTGCGGCCGGCCGGCCTCGACCACCTGCGGCCGCCGCGCGTGGACCGAGCCGGGCGCCTCATGTACCTCGACGAGATGACCCGGCGGAACCTCGAACTCGTCGAACCTCTGCGCCCCGGCGAGGGGGCGTCGCTGCTCGCCCTCGTCGACCGAACGCGGACCCCGATGGGAGCGCGCCTGTTGCGACGCCGCCTGCTGCGCCCGCTCGTCGTCCGCGGCGAGATCACGGTCCGCCTCGACGCCGTGCAGGAACTCTTCGAGCGGGCGGAGGAGCGCGAGCGCATCCGGGCCGCGCTCCGCCCCATCCGCGACCTGGAGCGGCTCGCCGCCCGCGTCGCCACCGGTCGGGCGGCGCCCCGCGAACTCCTCGGCCTCGGCCTCTCGCTCGACGCGCTGCCCGGGCTGGCGGCGGCCCTCTCGCCGCTGGAGGCCGGCCGTCTCTCCGAGCTTCGCTCCGGCTTCGATCCGCTCCGGGACGTGGCGGCCCGCATCGATGAAGCCATCGACCCCGATGCCCCCCACGCCCTCAAGGACGGAGGCGTGATCCGGACCGGCTTCTCCGCCGAACTCGACGAAGTGCGCGGGGTGCGCGGCGGCGCGGTCGAATTCATCGCCGGCATGCAGGTGAGGGAGCGCGAGCGCACCGGCATCGACACGCTGAAGATCGGGTTCAACAAGGTGTTCGGGTACTATCTGGAGGTCACCCGCTCGAAGCTCGACCGCGTGCCGGAGGAGTGGACCCGTCGGCAGACGCTCACCAACGCCGAGCGATATCTCACGCCGGAACTCAAGGAGTGGGAAGCGAAGGTCCTCGGGGCCGAAGATGAGATCACCCGGCTCGAGGCGCAGCTCTTCCACACCCTGCGGGACGCCATCGCCGCCGAGGTCGGACGGATTCAGACGACCGCCGCCCTCGTCGCCGAGATCGATTTCCTCGCCTGCCTCGCCGAGGTCGCCGCCGCCGAGGACTACGTGCGGCCGAGGCTCAGCGACGACATCGTCTTCGACATCGAAGCGGGCCGGCACCCCGTCGTTGAGGCCGCCGTCGCGAGGGACACCTTCATCCCGAACGACATGCGACTGGACGAGGAGCGCCGGACCCTGATCGTCACCGGCCCGAACATGGCGGGGAAATCGACCGTCCTGCGCCAGGCGGGACTCATCGCGCTCATGGCGCACATCGGGTCCTTCGTCCCGGCTCGCCGGGCCCACCTCGGGGTATGCGACCGCGTGTTCACGCGCGTGGGCGCGAGCGACAACCTCGCGGCGGGGCAGAGCACCTTCATGGTGGAGATGACGGAGACCGCGACCATCCTGCACGGCGCCACCGAGCGCTCGCTCGTCCTCCTCGACGAGATCGGGCGTGGCACGTCGACGTACGACGGTCTCTCGATCGCGTGGGCGGTGACCGAGCGGTTGCACGAACTCGGAGCGCGCACCGTGTTCGCCACCCACTACCACGAACTTGTCGGCCTCGCGGAGTCGCTGCCGCGCGCGGCGGCGTCCAACGTCGCGGTGCGGGAGACCGGTCAGGACATCGTCTTCCTCTACCGGCTGCAGCCGGGAGGCTCCGACCGATCCTACGGAGTGCACGTCGCGCGGCTGGCCGGGCTGCCCCCCGATGTCGTGGGGCGCGCCGCCCGCATCCTCGGCGTGCTCGAGAGCGGGCCGTGGGGCGCCGGCGGCCGCGGCGCCGCGCTCGCCGAGGCCGGGATGGGGCAACTCTCCCTCTTCGAGGCCGCCGCCCCGGGCCCGGAGGGCCGCCAGGCGCCATCCGGCGCGCCCGGTGACGATGAGAGCGCGGACATCGCCGCCGCCCGCGCGGTGCTCGACAAGCTGGCCGCGCTCGAACTCGATGGGATGACGCCGCTCGAAGCTCTGAACACGCTCGCCGAGTGGAAGGCGTTCGGCGATGCCTAGCGGCCCCCGGCGGCACCCCGCGTCCGGGGTCCTTGCGGTTATCGCCGCGCTTGCGGTCGCCGCGGCCACCGGGTGCGCGGACGATCCGGGCCCCGAGGTCGGCGCGCTTCGCGTGGACCAGCTTCGCGAAGGCGGCCTCGTGTGGCCCGTGCTCGAGACCCCGTCATCCCCCGCGTTCCCCTATCCGGCCGAGGCCCTCGAGGAAGGCGCGGGCGGAGAGATCCTCCTCCGCATTCGGATCTCGGCCTCCGGACGCGTCGACTCGGTCGCGGTCGTCACGTCCTCGGGACATGCGATCCTCGACTCGGCCGCGGTGGAGGGCGCCCGCCTCCTCCGGTACCGGCCCGCGCGGCACGGCGGCGCCCCCACCGCCATCTGGGCGCGACTCCCCATCAGCTATCCCGTGCCGGTGTCCGGTGGCTGAGGCCCGTCTGCGCGTTGGCGTGCTCTTCGGCGGCGAGTCCCCGGAGCACGAAGTATCGCTGCGCTCGGCGAAGAACGTCATCGAGGCGATCGACCGCGAGCGCTGCGACATCGTGCTCATCGGGATCGACCGCCGCGGCCGCTGGCACCTCGCCGACGAATCGCGCTTTCTCCGGCACGCCTCGGACCCGCGGCGCATCCGCCTCCCGGACGCGCCGGTCAGGCTCGCCCTGACGCCCGGCCGCCGCCCCCGGATCGTACCCGTCGCCCCCGCCGAACCCGCCGAACCCCGCGATCCCGGCGAGCGCGAGGGCGCCGGCGAGGGACGTCTGGAGCCAGCCGAGTTGCCGGAACTCGACGTCATCTTTCCCGTCCTGCACGGTCCCTTCGGCGAGGACGGCACCGTGCAGGGGCTGCTGCGGCTCGCGCACCTCCCCTTCGTCGGGCCGGGCATCCTCGGCTCGGCCGTGTGCATGGACAAAGACGTGGCCAAGCGGCTGCTGCGCGACGCGGGCCTCCCCGTCGCGCCCTTCATCACCGTCCTCTCCCGGCGCGGGGCCCCCTCGTGGGACGAGGCCGTGGCCGCCCTCGACGTCCCGATCTTCGTCAAGCCGGCGAACATGGGATCGTCGGTCGGCGTTTCGAAGGTCGAGACGGATCCCGAATACCGGCGGGCGCTCGACGAGGCCTTCTCCTTCGACACCAAGGTGCTCCTCGAACGGACGATCCGGGGCCGGGAGATCGAGCTCTCCGTACTCGGGAACGAGGCGCCGGAGGCCTCGGTCCCGGGGGAGATCGCCCCCACGCACGCCTTCTACTCCTACGAAGCGAAATACCTGGATCAGGGCGGCGCGGACCTGCTCATCCCGGCGGACCTCGACGCCGAGACGACGGCGCGGGCGCAGGAGATCGCCGCCCGCGCCTTCCGCGTGCTATGCTGCGAGGGGATGGCGCGCGTCGACCTTTTCCTCACGACGGAGGCTTGCGGCCCGCTCCCGGCGGGTTCACTGGTGGTGAACGAGATCAACACGCTCCCGGGCTTCACCCGGATCAGCATGTACCCCAAGCTCTGGGAGGCGAGCGGCGTGCCCTATCCGGAACTCATCGACCGTCTGCTGCGGCTGGCGATCGAGCGCGCGGAGCGCGACGAGCGGCTCGCCTCCGCCATCGACCTCCAGGGCGACGGCGAGGCGGGCGCGGGATGATGAGACGGTCCGCGTACCAGACCGGCGGGGTCCGCTTCGGCCACGGCTTCCCGATGAGCCGCTGGGTGCTGCGCCTCATGATCGCGAACTTCGCGATCTTTCTCCTCATGGCGATGCGGATCGTGCCCATCGGAGCGGTCGACTGGCTCGGCTTCGCCGTCCCGGGCTTCCTCACGCGCCCCTGGACCATCGTCACCTACATGTTCGTGCACGGCGGCTTCATGCACGTGCTCATGAACATGCTCGCCCTCTTCTTCTTCGGCCCGCCGCTCGAACAGAAGTGGGGCACCCGGTTCTTCCTCCGCTTCTATCTCGTGACCGGCCTCGGGGCGGCGGCCTTCTCCGTCCTGCTCTACTCGCTCACCGGCCCGACGATCATGGTGGGGGCTTCGGGCGCCATCTTCGGCATCCTCGTGGCCTTCGCCCTCAACTGGCCGGACGCGAAGATCTACCTCTATTTCGTCTTTCCCGTGCCGGCGAAGTGGTTCGTGGCCGCGCTCGGTGCCTTCACCCTCCTCTCGACCGTACAGGGGTCGGCCGACGGCGTGGCGCACTGGGCGCACCTCGGCGGCCTCGTGACCGGGTTCGTCTATCTCCGATACGGAGAACGCATCGGCCGCCTCGCCAACAGCGTCTTCTACAAGGAACGGCCGGCAGCCCCGCGCAGAAAGGCGCGGCGCGCCGCACCGCCGCCGGACCCCACCCCTCGCCGGCGCCGCCCCCGGGCGGACGGGGATTCCCTCGATGAGGTGGACCGGATCCTCGACAAGATCCGCGCGAGCGGCATGGACTCCCTCTCGGCGCGCGAACGCGCCTTCCTCGACGAGGTGAGCCGGCAGTACCAGGAGACACAGGGCACGCGGAAGAAGACCCGCACCCACTAGGTCGCACGCGCCAGGTCGCACACACTGGCCCGCACACACCGGGCAGCCCGCGCCAGCGGCCCGGCTGGAGTTTTCCGCCGCCGGTTTCTACAATGTCCGCCCCGCGCGACCCCCCGGCCGGGGAGCGTCACGCACGGAACGGCCCGTGGCCGTAGCAAAGCGCCTGTCGCGGGCCGCCAGCCCCGGTGTCATCCCAGGCAGAAGAGTACGGGAGGTGTACATGGCGTCTGCCGCCTCGGAATATCAAACGCGGAACCTTCGCAACGTCGTCCTCTTCGGGCACGGAGGAGCCGGAAAGACGACGCTCGTGGACTCGATGTGCTACATCGCCGGCGGGACCACCCGGAAGGGCGATGTCCAGAAGGGAAACGCGCTCACCGACTTCACGCCGGAAGAGACCGGCCACAAGATCTCGATCAACCTCTCCGTCGCCCACGCCGTCCGGAACGGCGTGCGGATCAACCTCATCGACACCCCCGGCTACCTGGACTTCCTGGGCGAAGTCGTGGCGGGAATCCGCGTGGCGGACGCCGGTATCTGCGTCATCGATGCGATCTCCGGCGTTGAAGTGGGGACGGAGAAGACCTGGGCCGCCGCAGACGCCGCGAGCCTCCCGCGGGCCGTCTTCGTCTCGATGATGGACCGGGACAACGCGGACTTCCGCAACACGCTCGGTCAGATCCGCGACGAACTCACCGCCGCGGCGATGCCGGTCCACGTCCCCATCGGAGCGGGTGCCGATTTCAGCGGCTTCGTCGACCTCCTCACGATGAAGGCCCACACCTCCAGGGGCGGGGACAGGGGCGCGACCGACGTCGCCGAGGCGTCCGCCGATGTCGCGTCGGAGGTGGAGGACCTCAGGGAGGAACTCATCGAGGCGATCGTGTCGGGGGATGACGACCTGCTGGAAGCCTATTTCGAGGGAGAGGAACTCGATCCCGGCCGGCTCGCCGAGGTGTTCGCGGAGGCGATCCGCTCCGGCGACATCGTCCCCGTGTTCTGCGGCTCGTGCCAGACGAGCGCGGGCGTGCCGGCCCTCATGGACCGCATCGTGGAGCTCTTCCCCTCGCCCGACCGCGCCGCGCCCCGGACGGCGCGCGACGGAAGCGGCGAAGTGTCGCTCGATCCGGGAGCCGCGTCGCCCACGGCGGCGCTCGTCTTCAAGACGACGTCCGAACCCCACGTCGGCGACCTGAGCTATTTCCGCGTCTTCTCCGGCCGCATCGCGAACGGCGTCACGCTCGCGAACCCCGACCGGTCCGCGAGCGAGCGCATCGCGCACCTCGCGATTCCGCACGGGTCGCGCCGCATCGACGTCGAGGCGCTGAACCCCGGCGACATCGGGGTCGTGACCAAGCTCAAGGACACGCACACCGGCGACACCCTCTGCGACAGCGGGAGCCAGCTCTCCTTCGGCGGCATCGAGTGGCCCCGGCCCGACCTCTCGCTCGCGGTCACGGCCCGCACGCGAGCCGACGAGGACAAGATCGGCAGCGGCCTGGCGAAGCTGCACGAGGAGGACCCGACCTTCTCCTCCGGCTACGATCCCGAGCGCGGACAGACGATCATCCGCGGACTGGGGGAGATCCACCTCAACATCTCGCTGGAGAAGATGACCCGGAAGTACGGGGTCAACGTGGACACGCACCAGCCGAACATCGCCTACCGCGAGACGATCACGAAGACGGCGGAGGGGCAGGGGCGCCACAAGAAGCAGTCGGGCGGGCGCGGGCAGTTCGGCGACTGCCACATCCGGCTCAGCCCGTTGCCGCGCGGGGAAGGGTACAAGTTCGTCGACTCCATCAAGGGCGGCGTGATCCCGACGAAGTTCGTCCCGGCCGTGGGGAAGGGGATCGGGCAGGCCTCGGACCGGGGCGTCCTCGCCGGCTACCCGCTCGTCGACTTCCAGGCCGAGTGCTACGACGGATCGCACCACTCCGTGGACAGCTCGGACATCGCCTTCCAGATCGCGGGATCCATCGCCTTCCAGAAGGTGGCGCGGGACGCGAACCCCGTGATCCTCGAGCCGATCATGGAGGTCGAGGTCGAGACGCCCGAGGAGTACATGGGCGAGGTGATGGGAGACCTCAACCAGCGGCGGGGGCGCGTGCTCGGCATGGACTCGAAGGGGCGGCGTCAGGTCGTGAAGGCCCACGTCCCCCAGGCCGAACTCTACAAGTATTCCGCCGCGCTGCGCTCCCTGACGCACGGTAAGGCGACGCACACGCGCAGCCTGGCTGCGTACGAGCAGGTTCCTCCGCATGTTCAGGAGAAGGTGATCGCCGAGTCGCAGCGCGACGACGACTAGCAAGACGAGCGGGCGGTAGCCGGTGGCAGGCCATTCGAAGTGGTCGAAGATCAAGCGCCAGAAGGCGGTGACCGACCAGGCGAAGGGGAAACTGTTCTCCAAGCTCGGTCGCGAAATCGCCGTGGCGGCGCGGGAAGGCGGAGGAGATCCCGACTTCAATCCGCGCCTGCGGACCGCGATCGACAACGCGAAGAGCCAGCGAATGCCGGCCGACAACATCGATCGCGCGGTGCGGCGCGGGACGGGGGACCTGCCGGGCGCGAGCTTCGAGGAGGTCACGCACGAGGGCTACGCGCCGGGCGGCGCGGCCCTCTACCTCGAGTGCCTCACGGACAACCCCCGGCGCACGCTGGCCGAACTCCGGCACCTGCTCGACAAGCGCGGCGGCAACCTGGGCCAGAGCGGGTCCGTCGCGTGGATGTTCGAACGCAAGGGCCAGATCCTCGTGTCCTCCGACGAGTGCGATGAGGACGAGGCGCTCGATGCGGCGCTCGAGGCGGGGGCGGAGAACTTCGAGTCCGAGGACGGAGTGTACGTGGTCACGACGACGGCGCCCGACTTCCACGACGTCCTCGGCGCGTTGCGCGACGGCGGGCTTCCTGTCGCGGAAGCCGAACTCGCGATGGTGCCCAGCAACACGGTGAAACTGGAGGGGCGCGAAGCGGAGAAGGTGCTCGCCGTCCTGCACGCGCTCGACGAGCACGACGACGTGCTGAAGGTGAACACGAACGTGGATCTGGAGGAGGCGGAGGGGGCGGGCTGATCAGCTCCCTGAAGGTGCTGGGCGTCGACCCCGGCACGCGGGCGACCGGTTACGGCTTCGTCGAAGGGCGCCGCCCGGAAGGGAGTGCGCATCGCCTCATCGAGTGCGGCGTCGTGCGGCCGCGCGGAGAGGACCTCTCCTCGCGTCTCGTGGACATCCACACGGCGGCGCTCGAGCTCATCGACCGGCTCGAGCCGACGTGCGTGGCGATCGAGGCCGCCTTTCACGGACGGAACGCGCGCACGGCGCTCGTGCTCGGGCACGCGCGCGGCGTCCTCGTGCTCGCGGCGGCGCTCCGGGGTCTGCCGGTGCACGAGTACGCGCCGCGCGAAGTCAAGAAGCGCGTCGTGGGGACGGGCGCCGCGAGCAAGGAGCAGGTCGGTTTCATGGTCAAGCACCATCTGCGGCTCGGCGAGCCGCCGCGTCCGGCGGATGCGGCGGACGGCTGCGCGGTCGCGCTCTGTCACCTCCTCGGGGGACCGATCCGGTGAGCCGGGTGCAACGGAGATTCCCGTGATCCGGCGCCTCCGGGGCGAACTCGTCGGGCGCGCGGAGGGCCTCGTCGAGGTCCTCACGGGAGACGGCGTCGGCTACGAGATCGGCGTACCGCTCGGGCTCGCCGGACGGCTTCCGCCCGAGGGATCCGAGGTCGAACTGCACACCGTCCTCGTCGTTCGCGACGACGCCTTCGAGCTGTTCGGTTTCGAGACCGCGCGCGATCGCGAACTCTTCCAGCGGCTCCGCGTCCCGAGCGGCGTGGGTCCCCGGCTCGCGCTTGCGATCCTGGGCGCCCTGCGGCCCGAGCGCGTCGTTCGCGCGATCCGGGCCAAGGACCACCGCACGCTCCAGACCGTGAGCGGCGTGGGCAAGAAGACCGCCGAGCGCATCGTGATCGAACTCACGGACAAGCTCGACGACCTCGGCGACATGGGCGACGACCCCGTGTCGGGCGATGGGGTCGCCGCGGCGGCCGTGCAGGCGCTGCGCGGGCTCGGCTACCCGCGCTCCCAGAGCGAGAACGCCGTCAGCCGCGCCCTGCAGGGACTCGCGCAGGCCGGGGACCCCGACGTCGGCGCCGAGGAACTCGTGCGCCGCGCGCTGCAGCACGTATGACGGCGCCGGGGCCGCCGGGCCGATCGGGCGACACGCGGAAGGCGGGCGACGCCGGCGACACGGGCGCCGGAGGCGGGGCTCGGCCGCGCACGGAGGTCACGACGCCCGAGGTGCTCGAGAGCGACGAGCGTCCAGACGCCTCGCTGCGCCCGCAGCGGCTCGACGAGTTCATCGGCCAGGCGCGCGTCAAGGAGAGCCTCTCCGTGTTCGTGGAGGCGGCGCTCGGCCGCGAGGAAGCGCTCGACCACACCCTCTTCTACGGCCCGCCGGGCCTCGGGAAGACGACGCTCGCCCTGCTCCTCGCCGGGGAACTCGGGGTCGGGATCAAGCTCACCTCCGGCCCCGTGCTCGAGAAGCCGGGCGACCTCGCGGGCCTGCTCACGAACCTCCCGCCGCGCGGGATCCTCTTCATCGACGAGATCCACCGTCTCCGGCCCGTGATCGAGGAGTTCCTCTATCCGGCGATGGAGGACTATCGCATCGAAATCCGACTCGGCGACGGACCTCGCGTGGAGACCTTCTCGATGAAGCTCGAGCGCTTCACGCTCGTGGGCGCGACGACCCGTTTCGGGCTCCTGACCGCCCCCATGCGCGCGCGCTTCGGCGTCGTCGAGCGCCTCGGCTACTACCCGCCGGCGGAACTCGCGCGCATCGTCACCCGCTCCGCGGGCCTCCTCGACATCCCGATCACGTCCGGCGGGGCGGAGGAGATCGCCCGCCGCGCGCGCGGCACCCCCCGAATCGCGAACCGCCTCCTGCGCCGCGTCCGCGACTACGCGCAGGTGCGGAGCGACGGCACGATCGATTCCGGGACGGCCGAGAAGGGCCTCACGCTGCTCAACGTCGACGAGTACGGCCTCGACGAGATGGACGCGCGCGTCCTGAAGGCGATCATCGAGACCTTCGAGGGCGGGCCGGTCGGACTCGCCTCCCTCGCCGTCGCGGTGGGCGAGGACGCGGGGACGCTCGAGGAGGTCTACGAGCCGTACCTGATCCAGAACGGGTACATGCAGCGCACGGCCCGCGGCCGCGTGGCCACCCGGAAGGCGTACGAGCGCTTCGGCTACGCCCTCCCGAGCGACCGGGAGGGGTCGGAGGGCGGGGCACAGGGTGCGCTGTTCGGCGATGACGGATGAGCGGGCGGGCCGGACGGAGGCGTACGACTACGAGTTGCCCGCCGAGCTGATCGCGGCCCGGCCGGCCGCGCGGCGCGACGCCAGCCGCCTCCTCGTGCTCGACCGGGCGCGGGGCCGCTTCACGGACGCCCCCTTTCCCGCGCTGCTCGAGCGGCTCTCCGCCGGCGATGCCGTCGTCGTCAACGACAGCCGCGTCTTCCCGGCCCGGCTGCTGGGCCGCAAGCCGACCGGCGCCCGGGCCGAGATCCTCCTCGTCCGCCCCGAGTCCGAGTCCGAGTCCGGCGCGCTCCCGCCCTTTGCCCCCTTCAACGAAGCGGACACCCGCCTCTGGCGCGCCATGGTCCGCCCCGGCGGCAAGCTCAAGCCCGGCCGCACCGTGGACATCGCCGACGGGTTCGCGGTCGAGATCCTCGACTCCGCCTCCGACGGCACCCGTCTCGTGCGGCTGGCCGGCGACGGCGACCCGTGGAGCCTGATCCAGCGCCACGGCCGCGTGCCCCTTCCTCCATACATCGTCCGCGACGACACAGGCGGCGAGCGGGACGGGCGCGACGACGCCGAGGACCGGGAGCGCTACCAGACCGTGTACTCGGAGCCGTCGGGGAGCGTCGCCGCGCCGACGGCGGGACTTCATTTCACCCGGGAGATGCTCGCGGCGGTCGAGGCCCGCGGCGTCCGTCTCGTGTCCCTCACCCTTCACGTCGGGTTCGGCACCTTCCGTCCCGTGACCGCGGACCGGATCGACGAGCACGAGGTCGCCCCCGAGGCGTACAGCTTCTCCTCCTCCGCGGCGGAGGCGCTGAACGCGACGCGGGCGCGGGGCGGGCGCGTGTTCGCCGTCGGCACGACCTCCTGCCGCGTGCTGGAAACGGTCGCCCAGGGCGGCGGCCCCGCGGCGGGCGGCGGCCCCGCGGCGGGGGGCGGCCCCACGGCGGAGGGCGACGTCTCGGCGGGCGGGCCCTTCGCGCCGGGGCGGGGATGGACGAACCTCTTCATCCGTCCCCCCTACACCTTCCGCGCGGTGGACGCCCTGGTGACGAACTTCCACCTTCCACGCTCCAGCCTGATCATGCTCGTCGCGGCGTTCGCGGGCCGCGAACGCACGCTCGAAGCCTACGCGCACGCGATCCGGGAGCGATACCGCTTCTACTCCTACGGCGACGCGATGCTCATCACATGAGACGGATGCCCGAGACGGATGCCGTGACCGCGCCCGCGGACGAGGGGGGCTTCCGCGTCGAGGGGACGAGCGGGCGGGCGCGCGCCGCGACGCTCCGCCTGTCGCGCGGCACGATCCACACCCCGTGCTTCATGCCGGTCGGGACGCTGGGGACGGTGAAGTCGCTCACCCCCGGCGAGCTGCGCGCCGCGGGAGTCGAGGTCCTGCTCGGGAACGCCTATCACCTCTACCTGAGGCCGGGCACGCGCGTGCTCGAAGGACTCGGCGGACTCCACCGGTTCATGGGATGGGACGGCCCCATCCTCACCGATTCGGGGGGGTTCCAGGTCTTCTCGCTCGCGCGCATCAACCGGATCGACGACGAGGGCGTCACCTTCCGCAGCCATCTCGATGGGAGCCTGCACCGGCTCACGCCGGAACTCTCGATGGAGATCCAGGCCGCGATCGGCTCCGACATCCGCATGGCGTTCGACGAATGTCCCCCCGGGGAGGCCTCCCCCGAGGCCGCGCGGACCGCGGTCGAACGCACGCTCGCGTGGCTGGCGCGGTGCCGGGCGAGCCACGAAGCCCATCGGGAGGCGCCTGCCGGAGGGAACGGGCTCCTCTTTCCCATCATCCAGGGCGCCTCCTACGACGACCTTCGCCTCGAATCCGTCGAACGCACGCTCGCCCTGGGCGAGTGGCCGGGGGTCGGGATCGGCGGACTCTCCGTGGGCGAGGAGAAGGAGGTCACGCACCGCGTCCTCGATGCGATCGAACCCGCCCTTCCCCCCGACCGGCCCCGCTACCTCATGGGCGTCGGCTATCCCGACGACGTCATCGAGGCGGTGCGGCGCGGCGTGGACATGTTCGACTGCGTGGCGCCGACCCGGAACGGGCGCAACGGCACCGCGTTCACGGCCCAGGGCCGCCTCAACATCAAGGGCGCCCGCTTCGCATCCGACCCCGCGCCGCTCGACGAGACGTGCGACGGGCCCTGCTGCACCGACTACAGCCGCGCGTACCTGCGGCACCTCTTCGTGAGCAACGAACTGCTCGGCCTGCGGCTCCTCTCGCTGCACAACGTGCGCTTCCTGATCCGATTGACTTCACAGGCGCGCGCGGCGATCCTCCGGGGCGAATACGACCGTTGGGCCGACGACTGGCTCGCCACCTACCGGCGCGGGTTCCCGCGCCCCGGGACCGAAGAAGAAGGTGAGGACGGACCATGCTGATGCTGAACCTCATGGCCTCTCCCGAGGGAGGGACGGCGAATCCGGCCGCCACCATGATGATGATGTTCGGATTCATCGCCATCTTCTACTTCATCTTCTTCCGTCCGCAGCGGAAGCAGCAGAAGGAACACCAGGAGATGGTCAAGAACCTGAAGCGGGGGGACAAGGTCTCGACGATCGGCGGCATCGTGGGCGAGATCGTGCACATCACGAACGACATCGTCACGATCAAGAGCGGCGACACCCGGGTCGAGGTCGAGCGCTCGAAGATCGGCAGAGTCAACTAGCCGCCGCCGGTTCGGCGCCTCCGTCCCGCCGGCTGCGGTAGCCCCGCCGAGTCTTCGTGATTCTCGACATCCGCATCTTCGGAGACCCCGTCCTGCGGGAGAAATGCGCCCCGGTGACGGAGATCGACGATGAGGTCCGCCGACTCGCCGCCGACATGCAGGAGACGATGTATGACGCGGACGGCATCGGTCTCGCGGCGCCCCAGGTGGGGGTGCCGATCCGTCTCTTCGTGTACGACGTGCGCCAGGAGGGGATCTCGCCCGGCGTCCTCGTGAACCCCGAGATCGTCGAGGAGGAGGGCGCGGTGAAGGAGGAGGAGGGGTGCCTGAGCATCCCCGGACTGTCGGAGACCGTCCAGCGCAGCGAGTCCATCGTGGCCCGCGGCCTCGGACTCGACGGAGAGCCGGTGGAGATCCGCGCCGACGGCATTCTGAGCCGTTGCATCCAGCACGAGAAGGACCACCTGGACGGGATCCTCTTCCTGGACCGCGTGAGTCCGCTCAAGCGCAAGATCCTGCTCGCCAAGTGGCGGAAACAGGAGCGGGACTGAAGCGGCTGCGGGGTCCTCTTCCCATGAGAGTTCTGTTCTGGGGTACGCCGGAGTTCGGGCTCCCGTCGCTGGAAGCGATGCGACGGGCGGGGCACGACATCGCGGGCGTCGTCACCAACCCGGACCGGCCCGCCGGCCGGGGGAGGCGTCCGCGGACGAGTCCGGTGAAGGCGTGGGCGCTCGAGGCCGGCGTGCCCGTGCTCCAGCCCGAGCGTCCGGGCGAGGAGGCCTTTCTTGCCGCGGCCCGCCGCCTGGGCCCCGACATCTCCGTTGTCGCGGCGTACGGCCGTCTCCTCCCGCCGCCGGCGCTGGACCTGCCGCCGCTCGGGTCGCTGAACGTGCACGCGTCGCTCCTGCCCGCGCTGCGCGGCGCGGCGCCCATCAACTGGGCCATCATCCGGGGGCACCGCGAGTCGGGGGTCAGCCTCCAGCGCATGGTCGCGGCACTCGACGCCGGCCCCGTGCTCGGCCAGACCCGCATCCCCATCCCGGCGGAGATGACGGCCGGGGAGCTGTACGCGGAGGCCGCGAAGGCGGGGGGCGCGCGGCTCGTCGCCGTGCTCGACGACCTGGCCTCGGGGCGGGCGGTTGAGAGACCGCAGGACGACGCCCGCGCGACATGGGCGCCGAAGCTCGACCGCGAGACCGCGCGCATCGACTGGTCGCTCCCCGCGGCCGAAGTCGCGAACTGGCTCCGCGGCTGCGACCCCTGGCCCGCCGCGTGGACCTCGCTGGCCGCGCCCGCCGCCCTCGCCGGGCGAACCCTGCAGTGCTTCGAGCCGGACGTCGACGGTCCCCGCGCAGCGGACGGCGGCCACGCCCGAGGGGTCCACTCGGGCACCGAGCCCGGCACGACGCCGGGTACGGTCGTCCGGGCCGACCCCGCGCGGGGGCTGCGCGTCGCCACGGGGTCGGGCACGCTCACCGTGGGCGCCGTGAAACCGGCCGGCCGCCGCCGCATGAGCGCGGCCGCATGGGTGCGGGGCCTCCCGGACGCGAAGGAGGTGCGCTTCGACTGAGCCGCGACTCCCGCGCTTGCACGTCCTCGTCTCGGAGGGGGAGCTGGGCGACTCGCACGGCGCGCACGGTCCGCACGGCTCGGGCGGGCTGACGGCGGTCGAACGCCTGCTGGAGCGCGCGGCCCCCGTCGCAGTCCATCTGCGGGCCCGGATCAGTGCCCGCCGCATGTTGGAAATCGCGGACCGACTCGCCCCCATCGCGTCGCGCGCCGGGAGCTGGCTCGTCGTGAACGGACGGCCCGATGTGGCGCTGGCGGCGGGTGCGCGGGCCGTACAACTTGGGCGCGAGGCGCTCGGGGTCGAGGAGACGCGCCGAGTGGTTGAAGCGTGCGCGGGAAGGCTTGCGATCGGAGCCTCCGTGCATGACGCGGAGGGCGCGCTGCGGGCGGCCCGGGAGGGCGCTGACTACGTCGTGCTCGGCACGATCTACGCGACGCCCTCGCACCCGGGGGTCGAGGGAAGCGGTCCCGGCGCCGTGTCCGCGGTCCGCCGTCGACTCAACGCCCACCGGCTTGCCGTTCACCGGCTGTCCGGCCGGCGTCCGCCCCCGATCCTCGCGATCGGCGGCGTGGACGCGGATCGGGTCGGGGAGGTGACGGAGGCCGGGGCGCACGGCATCGTGGTGGGGCGGGCCGTGTGGGCCGCGGCCGATCCGGAGCACGCCGCGCTCGACCTTCGCCGGCAGCTCGACCGGCTGCACCGGCGGGCGCGCTGACCGGATGGGAACGCACCGCCGGAGAATCGCCGACCGGAAACGGACTTCAGGGAGATCATGCAGATACAGGTGAACGGACGGGAGCGAGACGTTCCCGCGGGAACGTCCGTCGGGGCGTTGCTCCGGAACCTCGGACTCGATGGACGCACCCTCGTCGTCGAACTCAACCGGCGGATCGTCCGTCCGCCCGAGACCGAGAGCGTGCAACTGGAAGCGGGGGACCGCGTCGAACTCGTCCATTTCGTGGGAGGCGGATGAGATGGCTCCGCTCGAAATCGCCGGCCGCACGTTCGCGTCCCGGCTCATCGTCGGAACGGGGAAATACCCGAGTCCCGAGGTCATGCTCGAAGCGATCCGGGCCTCCGGCGCCGACATGGTCACCGTCGCGGTGCGCCGAGTCGACATCGAGAACCCGGACCGCGACGACATCCTCCGCACGCTGAGCCCGGACGAGTTCAGCCTCCTGCCGAACACCGCCGCCTGCTACAGCGCCGAGGAGGCGATTCGCGCGGCGCGGCTGGGGCGGGCGGCGGGCCTGAGCGAGTGGGTGAAGCTCGAAGTCATCGGCGACCCCGACACGCTCCTGCCGCACACCGAGGAGTTGATCGAGGCCACGCGCGTCCTCGTCGCCGAGGGGTTCGTCGTGCTCCCGTACACGAACGACGACCTCATCACGGCGCTGCGGCTCGAGGAGGCCGGGGCCGCCGCGGTGATGCCGCTCGCCTCGCCGATCGGGAGCGGTCTCGGGCTCCTCAACCCGCTCAACATCCGCATCATCAAGTCCCGCCTGTCCGTTCCGGTCATCGTCGACGCCGGCGTGGGCACCGCGTCCGACGCCTGCGCGACGATGGAGCAGGGGGTGGACGGGATCCTCATGAACACCGCGATCGCCGCGGCGGAGGATCCGGTGGAGATGGCAGGCGCCATGCGGCTGGCGGTGGACGCCGGCCGGCGCGCCTACGTCGCCGGCCGCATGCCCCGACGCGAATGGGCGGTGCCGTCGAGCCCGCTCGAGGGCGTGCCGCCGCCGGCTTGAACCCCCGCGCGGCGGCCCACCGGATTCTGGGCGAGGTGCGGCGCGGAACGCGCTCCGACCGCGCGGCGTCGCGCATCCTCCCGGCCGTGGACCCGGCCGACCGCGGACTCACGCTGGACATCGCCTTCGGCTGCCTCCGCCTGCGCGCCCGCCTCGACGCCTGGATCCGGGTCTGCGCCGACCGGCCGCCGTCGCGCATGGACCGCGCGGTGCGCGACTGGCTGCGCATCGGCGCGTACCAACTGACGGAGTTGCGGACGCCGGACCACGCGGCGGTGGGCGAAACCGTCGGCGCGGCGCGTTCGGCTCTGGGGCGCGGCCGCGCGGGGTACGTGAACGCCGTGCTGCGCGCGCTCGCGCGGCGACGAGGCGCCGATCCCGGCACCGGACCCGGCGCCCGACCCGGCGCGCTCGCGACCGCCGCTCCCTTCCCGGATCCGGACGTGGATCCGGTGGGGCACCTGTGCTCCTGGGGCTCGCATCCCGAGTGGCTCGTCCGCCGGTGGCTGGCGCGCTGGGAGTTGGGGGATGTGCGGCGGCTCGTCGAGCACCAGAACCGCCCGCCGGACGTCGTCGTCCGCATGCTGAGCGAGGGAGAGCCGGCGCCGCCCGATGGCGTGGAACTCGCGCCCGTCCCCGGCTGGCCGCGCTCCTTCCGGCTCGAAAGGGGGCTGCCGCAGACGGCGCTCTCCGGTCTGCGGGCCGTGATTCAGGACCCTGCGGCCTCCGCCGTGGTAGATTACACAGGCGGCCGGCTCGGGGAGCCGGTGCTCGACGTGTGCGCGGCCCCGGGCACGAAGGCCCTCGGGCTCGCCGCGGCGTCCGGCGCGCCGGTCGTCGCGCTCGACATCTCGCACCGGCGGCTGGCCCGCCTCGGCGCGCCGGCCCGTCGACTCGAGCTGCCGGTGAGCGCTGCGGTCGCCGACGCGCGGCGGCTTCCGGTCGCCGAGGCCGGGACCGTGCTGGCCGACGTGCCCTGCACGGGCACCGGCGTCCTGCGGCGGCGGGCCGACGCCCGCTGGCGGCTCGGACAGCGCGGCCTCGACGACCTCGTGGCCCTGCAGCGCGAGATCGTGGACGCGTGCGCCGCGGCCGTGAGACCGGGCGGGCTGCTCGTGTACAGCACGTGTTCGCTCGAACGCGAGGAGAACGAAGAACAGGTGGACGCCCTTCTGGACCGCAGACCCGACTACCGGCGCGAGCCGCCCCCCGCGGGGGCGCGCGACGATTGCACGACGCCGCGCGGCGACCTCTTCGTGCGCCCGTGGCTCACCGGCACGGACGGTGCCTACGCGGCGCGTCTGCGGCGGATCGCGTGAGCGCCCCGTGAAACTCCTGCGCCTGACCCTCCTCTTCGCCGCCATGTTCGGCATCGGCTACGCCTTCGCCGCGATCCGCCTCTTCCCCGCGGCGGAAGATCCGACCGATGTGGACTTCGCCGATATTCCGGATCTCACGGGCGTCTCCCTGGCCGAGGCCGGCGAACGTCTCGCCGCGCTGGGGCTCGTCTTCACAGAGCAGGGCCGTCTCCATCACGGCGAGATTCCCGTCGGCGGCGTCGTCGCCCAGCGGCCGCTCCCCGGCCAGTTCGCCCGGGCCGGGGACACCATCGTGCTCACGACGAGCGCCGGCATCGAAACGCGCCGCGTGCCCGATCTCGCCGGCCTTCCGGGCCGCGAAGCCGCGACCCTCCTCACCCGCCTCGGTTTCGAGATCGATATCGAGGAAACCGATGAGAGCGCCGTCGCCGGCGCGATCCGCACCGAGCCGGCCGCGGGGACGAGCCTCCCTCTCCCCGCCCGCGTCCGCCTCTTCGTCAGCCAGGGGAAGGCGATCGTCTCCGTTCCCGACCTTCACGGGCGCCATGTGGACGACCTCGAGCTCATCCTCGAGGAGGTCGAACTCCAGTTGGGCTCCGTCCGCTACCAGGCCGAGGCCCCCGAGGTGCAGGGACGCGTCATCTTTCAGAGTCCGGCCCCCGGCTCCGCCCTCCGCGGGGACGGGTTCGTCTCCGTGATCGTGGCCGGGACGCCGCCCGACTCGGCCACCGTGGATCTCGCGAGGGACGCCGTCCTCGACACGGTTCCCCCGACCCCCGGAGACCGGGAACCGCCAGGAGGGGACTGAATGGACTTCAAGAGAGCGTTCACGAAGAACTGGCCCTACAAGGTCGCGGCGATCGTGCTGTCCGTGCTTCTCTGGCTCAGCGTGTCGGCCGACGCCGAGATCGCCGAACAGCCGGTGTCGACGGTGCTTGAGATCCAGGTGAGCGATTCCGCGTGGAGTCTGCGCGAGGTGCGCCCCGCCGAGATCACGACGACTTTCCGCGGCCGCCGGAACCAGATGTTCGCCGCCCGCTTCGAGAGGCCCGTGATCCGGAAGGTGCTCGACCAGGTCGAGGACACGGTGGTCCAGGTTCCGCTCTCAACCTCGGAGGTCATCTACAACGGCGAACTCGGGCTCGATCCCGTGGGCGTCTCTCCGGGCGCCGTCACCGTGTTTCTCGAGGAGCGGGTGGGGAAGCGGGTCGCGGTCTCCGGCCGAACGGATGCCAGGGCGGCGGCGGGCGTGCTCGTCGTCGGCATGCAGGTCGCCCCCGACAGCGTGTGGATCCAAGGGCCCGCGTCCTTCGTCAACCAGATCTCCGAGGTCACGACGGCCACGCTCGAGGTGGGCGCGGTCTCCACGCGCGTGACCCAGCAACTCGAGATCGCGCTGCCGCCTGATCTCGCGGGACTTTCGGTCGAGCCCGCCACCGTGATTGCGACCGTCGATGTCGACTCCCTCCGCACCCGCCTGTTTGCGATCGAAGTCGTCACCACGGGCCCGCGGGCCCTCATGGCCGCGGTGGATCCGCCCTCCATCACCGTGGCCGTCACCGGACCCGCGGCCGTCGTGGACGGACTCGATCCGGGGGATGTCCGCGTGACGGTCGACATACCGAATTCCTTCGAATCGACGGGCTCCTATCCCGTGCGCGCCCAGTTGCCCGAAGCCGTGGCCGGCACGGTGACGATCGACCTCGTCCCGGAGCGAGTGAGCGCCGGGATCGCCTCCGACCCGACCGACCGATAGACGCCCCGCCCGCCGCGGGCGCCGCCCCGCGCCCCGTTACGCCCGCCGCCGCCTTTCGGGGCGGCCCGGTCCTCGGCATCGAGACCTCGTGCGATGAAACCTCGGCCGCCGTCGTGGATGAGAACGGGATCCGGGCGCTCGCGATCGCCTCGCAGGACGCGCACGCCGCGTTCGGGGGCGTGGTGCCGGAGATCGCCGCCCGCGAACACCTCCGCTCGCTCGACGCGATGGTGCGGCACGCCATGCGGGAAGCGGAGGTCGAGCACGCGGACATCGCGGGCGTCGGCGTGACGGCGGGCCCCGGGCTCGTCGGCGCCTTGCTCGCGGGCGTGAACTGGGCCAAGGCGTACGCCTTCGCTCGCGGGCTTCCCCTCCTCGGCGTCCATCACATGGAGGGGCACCTGTTCGGCACCGCGCTCGAGCACGAGGGCGCGCAGCCCCCCTTCATCGGCCTCCTCGTCTCGGGCGGACACACGCTCCTGCTGGAGGCGCGCGCATGGGGACGCTACCGCCTCCTGGGCCAGACGCGGGACGACGCGGCGGGCGAGGCGTTCGACAAGGTCGCGCGCCGGCTCGGACTGCCCTATCCCGGCGGCCCCGAGATCCAGCGTGCAGCGGAGAGGAGCGCGGCGGCCGGGGGCGCGGCGGGACGTTTCCGGCTTCCGCGCCCGATGCTGAGCCGGCGGGACCTGCCCGGCGATCCCGCGTACTACGACATGTCCTTTTCGGGTTTGAAGACCGCCGTGGCGCGGATCGCCGAACAACTGGAAGCGGAGGGCGGCCTCGCCGACGCCGTCGACGACCTGGCGGCGGAGTTTCAGGAAGCCGTGGTGGACGTCCTCGCCGAGAAGACGCGACGCGCCGTGGAACAGACGGGCTGCCGGCGGGTCGTGCTGGGCGGGGGAGTGGCGCGGAACTCCCGTCTTCGTGAAGGTTTAGCCGAGCGTCTGGGCTCGTCCGGGGAGTTGTACGCCCCTTCTCCCCGCCTCGCGACGGACAACGCGGCGATGATCGCCGCGGCCGCACGGTTCCGTTTGGCGAGAGGGGAACGGAGCCCGTGGTCGCTCAACGCCGAAGCGGCGCTCGCCTTCCCCGGCCTCGCATAACGGCCGGCGCGGAAGCCGGGACCGCCAAGCAAGCAGCACCGCAGCCAACGACCAGCACAGCAGCCAACGAGGAGCGTACGAGACGTGTATCCCGAACTCTTCACACTGACGCTGCCGGTTCTCGGCGAGCTCACGATCACTTCATTCGGAGTGATGATGGCGCTCGCCTTCCTGAGCGGGTACATGATCCTGCGCACGGAGACGGCGCGTCTCGGCGCCGGGCGCGAACTCGCGGCCGACATGCTGCTGGGGGCGCTGATCGGCGGCATCGTCGGGGCGAAGATCTACTACGTGCTCCTCTACTGGGAGCAGACGGCGGCCGATCCGCTGGGGATGCTCTTCTCGCGCAGCGGACTCGTCTGGTACGGCGGATTCATCGGCGGGTGCATCGGCGTCATGTGGGTGCTGCGCCGGCGCCCCGTCGCCCCCGGCCTCGGGGTCGACGCGATCGCGCCGGCGCTCCCGCTCGCCTACGGGATCGGGCGCATCGGCTGCTTCCTCGTCGGCGACGACTACGGGAGTCCGACGGAATCGTGGGTCGGCATCGCCTTCCCCAACGGCCTGCCGCCCACGACCGCCGGCAACCTGCGGCGTTTCGGGGCAGAGGTGGACTCGGCGATCCCCGACACCGAGGTCCTCGCCGTCCACCCCACGCAACTCTACGAGACGGGACTGTCGCTCGTCATCTTCTTCATCCTGTGGCGGCTGCGGCGGCACCCGCACGTCCAGGGGTGGCTGTTCGGCATGTGGCTCTGGATGGCCGCGGTCGAGCGCTTCGTCATCGAGATCTTCCGCGCCAAGGACGACCGCTTCTTCGGAGGCTTCACGCTCGCGCAGGTGATCTCGGTCCTGCTCTTCGCGGGGGGCATCGCGCTCGTCCTCAGGCTGCGCCGCCGGGCCGCAGAGGCGGCGGTGTGAAACGCGCGGCTCTGGCCGGGCTGGCGCTGGCCGTCACCCTCGCAGGGCCGCCTTCGTTCGTCGGGCCGTCGCCGCTTCTCGGGCCGTCTCCCCTCAGCGGGCAGGCGGCCGGCGAGGCGGGACCGCGCCGCGCCGAAGTCACTTCCCTCCGCTTCAGCGGCAACGAGACGCTCTCCGACGGTCAGTTGCGCACGGTGATCCGTACGCGCAGCACCGAATGCACGAGCCTCCTGCTGTCCCCCTTCTGCCTGGTGACGAACTGGGGGTTCGCGCACCGCCGGGCCTACCTGGACACGCTCGAAGTCAGGGTCGACGCCGACCGGCTTCGCCTGTACTACAACTTCCGCGGCCACTTCGAGGCGGACGTCCGCCACGTCGTCCGCACGAACGGCGTCAACGCCGGCGTCTCGTTCATCATCGACGAAGGTCCGGCGACCCTCATCGACGAGTTCTCCCTCGAGGGGCTGCCGCAAGCTCTCGGCGCGGAGGAGGCCGCGGCCCTCGTCGATATCGGCGTCGGCGATCCCTTCGATCGCGGGCGGCTCCAGGCCGGCGTGGACAGCCTCATCGGTTCGCTGCGCCGTCAGGGGTACGTGAACGCGATGGCGCTGGAGGACTTCGCCCGCGGGCGGGACGGGACCGCGCAGGTGGCGCTCGACGTCCGCCCCGGCGCCCGCTATCGCCTCAGGGAGGTCCGGATCGAGGGCGGCGAGACGATCGGCGAGGAGGTGATCCGCGACCTCTTCCCCCTGCGCGCCGGCGACTACTACAACCAGGAGGCCGAGCAGGAGGGGCAGCGGAACCTCTTCGGCCTCGACGCCATCCGCTTCGCCTCGGTCCGCCGGGAATCGCCGCCGCCCGAGGCCGCCAGCGCCGACTCGACGCTCGATCTCGTCGTCCAGGTCACGCCGGCCCCGCCGCGGGCGGCCCGCATCGGGGGCGGATGGAGTACCGATCAGTGTCTCCGGGGCGAGACGCGGCTGACGCACCGCAACCTCTTCGGCGGCGCCCGGCGGCTGGAGATCACCGGCCAGCTCGGGAACATCGCCGCGGACCAGCTGGACGGGTCCTTCCCCTGCTCCCAGGTGGGCGCCGACCCCGACTTCCGTACGCTGAACTACCGGCTCCAGGCGGAACTGCTCATCCCCGTCGCCCTTTCGGCCGAGAACACCTTCAGCGCCCGGGTCTTCGTCGAACGGGAGACGATCCCCGATGTCTTCATCCAGGAAGGCTTCGGCGCCGAGATCGGCCTGACGCGCCGACTGGGGCGGAGGGCGTCGGCCACCCTCTCGTACTCGCCGGGCTACACCGGCTTCGGCGAGCAGTCCGCGGACATCTTCTTCTGCATCAACTTCGGGTTCTGCGAACCCGAGGACATCGTCACCGTGACGCGGTCGCGCTGGCTGGCGCCCCTCACCCTCGCGGGGCTCTACAACGCGACGGACGACGCGCTCCGCCCCACCCGCGGCCACTACCTGACGGCGGAGGGGGAGGTCGCCCACGAGATGACGGGCTCGCAGTACCGGTACGCGCGGATCGTGGCGCAGGCCGCGCTCTTCCGGGAACTCGAACCCGGCCTCGTGATCGCGGCGCGCGCGCGGACCGGCATGGTCCGCTTCCCCGGCACCCGCATCTTCCTGCCCGGCGCGCCCCGGACCGACCGGCTCATCCATCCGTCGCGGCGCTTCTTCGTCGGCGGCTCGCGGAGCGTCCGCGGCGTGGGCCAGAACCTCCTCGGCCCCCGCGTGCTCGTGGCCGATCAGGCGGAAGACTGCCCGGCGGGAGATTTCGAGGCGTGCGTCGAACGGCTCGCGACGCAGAACCCCGGCGCCTTCGACGAGCGGCCGCGCGGCGGCGACGCCCACCTGGAACTGAGCATCGAACTGCGCCGTTATCTCAGCGACCGGTGGAGCCTCGTCTTCTTCGGGGACGCGGGAAGCGTCTCGCAGCGGCTCACGGAGCTTCGAAAGCTCCATTGGACGCCCGGCCTGGGACTGCGCTACGCGAGCCCCATCGGTTCCATCCGGCTCGATATCGGGTACAATACAACCTTCGCGACCGAGTTACCGGCGATTGTTTCCACGGAGGACGGAACCTTGGTCCAGATGCCGCAGCCCGTCAGGTTCGACCCCTTCCGGTTCGATGATCCGCACCCCCTGCTCGAACTCTGGCGCCGCGTGCAGATCCACGTGTCCATCGGAGAAGCGTTCTGAGTCCCGACGACCGCCCCCCCGCGCCGACCCCCGCGCCGGATTCCGCGACCGGCTCCGATGGGTCCGCCCCCGCGTCCGGCGGATCCGCGTACGAGCCCAACGGGTCGGGGTCCGCGCCGCCGCCGCGCCGGCGCCGGATCGCGCTGCCGCTGGCCGTCCTCGCGAGCCTGTTGGTGCTCGGCGTCTTCATCGTGGTCACGCAGACCGCCAGGGGCCGGGATGCCGCCCTCTCGCTGCTCGAAAACGCCCTTGCCCGCAGCGTGAACGGGGAGGTGCGCATCGGCCACGCCATCTCGGGCAATCTCCTCAGCGATCTCACGGTCTCCCGCTTCGAGATCTTCGACGCGGACGGGGAACTGTTCCTGGCGCTCGACACCGTCACGATGGAACACGACCCGGTGGCGCTCCTGCGGCAGCAACTCGACGTGGACCGACTCCATGTGCGCGGTCTGGACCTCCGTCTGCGGCAGTACCCGGACGGCAGTTGGAACTACGACCGCGTCTTCGAGGCGCGCCCGCGGAGGGAGACGCCGGCGCCGTCCCCACCGCCGTCGCAGGCGGACTCCGCGGCCGAGGCGATGTCCATGGCGGCGGCTTCGCTCCTCCCGGCAGCCCTCTCCTTCACCCGTTTCACCCGTTCGAAGGGTCGGGATCAGGACCCCGAACAGGGTGAGGGCCAGGGCCCAGAGGCGGCGGCGGGACCGCCGGCGCCCGGCGCGCCGAACGCCGCGCTCGGCATCCTCCTGCATGACGCGACCGTGGCCTCCGGCCGCATCCGGATCCTGACGCCGTGGACGGAAACGCTGACCGGAGCCGCGAAGACGGAGGCGTTGCGCGAAGCGCGGGCCGGGGAGTCGCCCTGGGCCCTGCGGGAGACACCGGACGGCGAATTCGAGCGCGTGTTCGAACTGACGAACCTCCGCGGCCGGTTCCCCGTCGCGCGGGTGACGGATCCCGAGGACCCCTTCATGGTCGAGGTCGAGGAAGCGGCCGCCACGCTGCTCGCCGTGAACCAGCCGCTGGAGCTCTCGAACCTGAGGATGAACCTGACGATCGGGGACACGGCCCGCCTCGACCTGGAGAGGTTCGAGACGGGTCAGTCGATGGTCCGCGGGGAAGGGTGGATGGCCTCGAACGGTGTCGATTTCGAGTTCCAGCTCGAAGCCGAACCGATCGACGTCCGGGACCTCCGCTGGCTGCCCATCGACCTGCCTGAGACCGGCGGCGGCCCCATGTCCATCGACCTCAGCGGCCGCGGCGGCAACGCGGTCGTGGACGTGACGAACGGCGACTTCCGGACCGGCGAGACCCGCATGACCGGAGGTTTCTCCCTCTCCCTCGAGCGACGCCCCAGGTTCCGCCGCATCGGCGTCACGCTGGAACCCTTCGATCTCGCGCATCTGGCCCCGCTCCTCGGACGCGACTCCGTGCCGGCGGTCGGCGATGGGGCCGCGCCCGACCCGGAGGCCGACGCCCCCGACGCCCCTCCCGACGCCGCGCCCGGCCCGGTGCCCGCGCCGCCGCCCGGGACGATGCGCGGCACGCTGCGCGGCTCGGGCTACGTCGACGACCTGCTGATCGTGGCCGATCTCACCGTGCACGATCCCGATCCGGACACGCCGCCGTCCAGCCTGCAGGCCCGGGGCGGCGTCGGGATCGGCGAGGAGTTCCTGAGCCTCCGGCGACTCGGCGTGGAAGTCGCCGCCTTCGAGTCTCGCTGGACCCGGCTCATCGGCATGGACCTGGGGATCGACGGGCGCTTCCAGGGGACCCTCACCCTCGACCGCGAACAGGACAGCGGCGTCGCGTTCGACGGCGCCGTCGAGCACCTCACGCCGGCCGGCGACCGCTCGCGCTTCTCGGGTTCCGGGTTCCTGAACCTCGCGCGGTCGCAGGTCGATGCGGCGATCGACGCCAACCCGCTGGCGCTCACGCTGCTGCGCCCGTGGACCTCGGGAATCGAACTGGCGGGCTCGGTGTACGGTCCCATCCGGGCGCGGGGGAGTCTCGAGGCGCTGGCCCTCGAGGCGGAACTCGAATCGGAACGCGGCCGGCTCACGCTGAACGGCGACTTCGATCTCGCGGCGGAGCAACTGCGCTACGACACCGAGATCGAGGGGACGGATCTCTCGCTCGACCAGTGGGTCGAGGGCGCTCCGGCGTCGCGGCTCGCCGTCCGGGGGCGCGTGCAGGGAGAAGGGCTCGATCCCGCGACGCTCGAGGCGGCGTTCGACGTCGAGATCCTCCCCTCCCAGGTGGACCAGGCCGAGATCTTCGACAGTCGCGTGCGGCTGCGGGTGGCCGATGGCGTGGCGACGATCGACAGCGCGTTCCTCGCCTCCGACGTGGGGACGCTCTCGGCGCGGGGCGACTTCGGCCTCGCGGAGGACCGGAGCGGGCAGATCGCCTTCGAGGCGGAAGCTCCCGACCTCTCCGACTGGGACCGGTGGGTCGTGGATGAGATTCCGGGCGGTGCGGCCGCGGAAGCCGGCGAGGCGCTGTTCGATACCATCGAGGAGTTGCTGGGCCGGGCCTCGCGAGACCGGCAACCGACGGAGGGGCTGGAAGGCCGGCTGGAGACGCGGGGGACCGCCACGGGCCGCTGGGGAGACTTCACGGTCGACGCCGACATCGGCGCTTCGGACGCGCGTTTCCGCGGCTACCGCGCCGGAGAGTTCTCGGCCCGCGTCGAGCTGTTCGACCCGCCGCGCCTCGGCGACCTGCGGTCCCGGTTCACCGCGACGAACGTCGAACTGGATGGGCGGCGGGTGGATTCGCTGGACGTGCGGCTGGCCCGCTCGGACGCCGGCGAGCCCGGCGCGAACGCGCTGGACGCCGAATTCTACGCGCAGCGCGACTCCAGCCTCGAGGTCTCGGGCCGGGGGGTCGTAGTCGGGGGCGACCTGTGGAGCGCCGGCCTGACGGATCTCCGCCTCCGTCTCGGCAAGCTCGAGTCCGCGCTCGTGACCCCGGCCAGGCTCGTCTACTCCGATTCGGCGCTGCTCGTCGAGGACCTCTTCCTGAACGGTCAACTCGGCCGGCTCCGCGCCGACGGCCGCATCCCCGCCTCCGGCGAGGGGTCGCTCGGCGTGGAGATCTTCGGCGTGCGCGTGGACCAGTTCGGCTACCTGCTCTCGGAGCAACCGATCATCGGAGGCACGCTCGGAGGACGCGTGACGGCGACGGGCACGCTGGCGGAACCCCTCGTGACGGCAGAATTCGAGGTCCTCGCTCCATCCCTTCAACATCAGGCCTACGACGCATTGAACGCGCGGGTGGACTATGCCGCTCGCGAACTCGAGGGGGAGATCGACCTCGTCGATGACGGCGCCCTCTTGGGGCGGCTCGGCGGCGCCATGGCGACGGATCTCGCGATCCTCCCGGTGGAACGCCGTCTCCTCGACGACCCGTTCGACCTGGACCTGACCGGCGACCGCCTCCCGCTGGCGCTCGTCGAACTCGTCCTGCCGACCTTCGAGGAGGTGACCGGCATCGCCGAGACCGACCTCTCGATTCGCGGCGCCCCCGACGCCCTCCGCTACGACGGCGCCCTGCGCCTCGTGGACGGCCGGGGCTGGGTGCCGGACCTCGGCGTCTGGCTCACCGATGTCCGCGCGCGCGTCGCCTTCCGGGGTTCCTCGCTCGCCTTCGTCGATTCGGCCCATGTGGGGTCGGATCTCGGCGGTTCGCTGCGGACGCGCGGCACAGTGGACATCGCCCGGATCACCAACCCGGTCTTCGCCCTCGACTTCGACGCGGACGAGTTCCACGGCATCGTGCGCAACGACATGCAGTTCGCCGTGAGCGGCCGCGCGCGGCTCGACAGCGCCTATGCGAGGCCCTGGGTGAGCGGTGATGTCGTCCTCTCCGACGGATTCCTGGAACAGGACGAGTTCCTCCGCGGACTCGAGGTGTTCAATCCCGGCGACGTGGAGGTCTTCGACTTCCTGGACGCGTCCGCGGAAGGCGTGCTGGCACAGTTCCGGAACCCGTTCCTCGACAACCTCGTCCTCGACGCGAACGTCGATCTCGGCTCCGGCCTCTCCCTGCAGTCGGGGCAGCTCGATGCGGAGGTCACAGGGGAGGGGATTTCCGTCTACATGGACCGCCGTCTCGACATCCTCGACATCAGCGGAAGCGCCGAGATGCCGCGGGGCACCTACTTCTTCGACCGCGTGCCGCCCTATGTCCGCCCGCTCCGGATCACCGCGGGAAGCATGCAGTTCGTCGGGGACGCCGGCTTCAATCCCCTCATCGACATCACCGCCGAATACCGCGACCGGACCATCGACGGCCCCGTGTTCGTCGAGGCCCGGGTCACCGGGACCGCCATCGAGCCGGAGGTCCTGCTGACGAGCAACCCGCCCATGAGCGACACCGACCAGCTCTGCCTGCTCGCGGTGGGGACGCCATGCTACCGCTCCGCCGACCCGCTACTGGGACAGCGGCTCGCGCAGCAGACCGTGCTGGGTCCGCTGAGTTCCGGACTCACGTCCGCGCTCGGGGCCACCGGCATCCGCTACCTCAACCTGACGCCGATCGCCGCCGGGCGAGGGGCCGGGGCCGTCGCGAACCGGAGCCTGTTCGAGCGCACGGCGCTGGAGGTCGGGTGGGACGCGAGCAACACGCTCTTCCTCTCCTACTGGCAGCCCCTGGGCGGCGGGCCTCCGAGGGGGGTCGTGGATTGGGCGTTCCTCCCCGGCTGGTCCGTCGAAGCCGGCACCGCGAGCCGGTTCGACGAGCGGCTGTTCGGGCTCAGCCTGGGCACGAACGTCGCCAACGACCGCACATACAGCCTCTTCCTCTTCCGCGAATGGGAGTTCGGCGAGGGTTCCGGCTCCGGCGGCGATTCCGACGAGGACCCAAATCCCGGCTCCGGCTCCGGCTCCGGCAGCGGTTCCCGGTAGCGGGCCCTAACTTCCCTCCATGTCCGGCGCGCACCTCTATCCCGATTCGGAGCGATTCCTGGTGCTCCTCAACCCCGGCGCGGGCGGCGGCACCGCGGAGCCCGAGACGCTGCGGCGGCGGCTGGGCGGCGCCTTCGCCGCGCGGGGCGTCCCCTTCGACATCATCGAGGCCGCGAATTCCGAGGAAGGTCTGGAAGTCGCCCGCCAGGCCGCGGAGCGCGGATACCGGGCCATCGTCGCCGCGGGAGGCGACGGCACCGTGAGCGTGGCCCTGCGCGGCGTCGCCGGAACGGCCGTGCCCGTGGGGATCGTCCCCTTCGGAACCGCCAATCAGCTCGCCCTCAACTTCGACATTCCCACGTCGCTGGAGGACAGCGTGCGGGTCGCCGTCGAAGGGAAAGTGACGAGCATCGACCTCGCGGAAGCGAACGGAGAGACGTTCGCGCTCATGGCCGGCGCGGGCCTCGACGCGCAGGTCATGGCCGACGCCACCGCCGAACTCAAGAGCCGACTCGGCTTCGGCGCCTACATCTACAGCGGACTCAAGAACGTCATCAACCGCCCCGGCGCCGACTTCCGGATCACCGCCGACGACCAGGAAGTGGAGGTGAAGGCGTCGATGGTGCTCGTCGCGAACGCGGGCCAGCTCGGGGCCGGCCCCCTTCCCGTGGAGTTCCGGATGGCGCCCGGGGCCTCGTTCCAGGACGGCCTCATCGACGTGTGCATCTACGCCCCCAGCAACCTCCCCGAGGTCGCCCGCATCATCTGGCGCGTCACGCGAAACCGGTTCTCGGGGGACGACAAGATCATCTACTTCCAGGCCCGTAGCGTCCGGATCGAGGCCGACCCGCCCGTCGCCATCGAGATCGACGGCGACCCGCGGGGCGAAACCCCGATGGAGGCGAAGGTCTCGCCGCAGGCCGCCCGGATCATCGTCCCCAGGTAGGGTTGTCCCCGGCGGGCGCGGCCGTCAGCGGGGGTAGAGCAGGTACGGGCGGCGGAGCGTCTCGAAGGCGGCGACGTCGGCCGCCCACCGCGAAGTGATCTCGTCGAGCGGGGCGCCGCGGTCGATGGCGAGGCGGAGGCCGTCCGAGCCCGCGAGACGGTCGAAGTGGCGCACCCGCCACTCCCAGGCGTCGCCGGAGAGCCGGCGCGCGGCAAGCAGCGCGGCCACCGCGGTCCGCACGGGGTCGTAGGTCGACCGGTCCGTCACCGTGAGGCGGATCCCGGAGATCTCCTCCCCTCCGAACCTTCCGTCGCTCGGCGACTCCGGCGTGAACGCGACCGCCCGGATCTCGACCCCCGGCAGCGGCAGGGCGCCGGCCACGGCCCCGATCTCCGCCACCCAGCTTTCGCCGTCCAGCCACGGCGCGCCCAGCACCTGGAACGCGGTCGGCGTCCCGCGTCCGACCGAGAGGTTGGTGCCCTCGAACAGACAGGTGCCGGGATAGTGCGTGGCGCTCTCCAGCGAAGGCATGTTGAGCGATGGCGCGATCCAGGGAAGGTCCGTGTCGTCGAACCAGCGGTCCGCGGACCAGCCGGCGGCCGGGACGACGTGCAACTCGACCTCGACGCCGAACGCCCCCCGGTACAGACGCGCGAGTTCGCCCGCCGTGAGTCCGTGCCGCACGGGCACCGGGTACAGGCCGACGAAGGTCGCGAAGGCCGGGTCCAGCACGGGACCCTGCGTGAGGCCTCCGATGGGATTCGGGCGATCGAGGACGATCATGGGGATGCCCGCGCGCCCGGCGGCCTGCATCGCGAGCGCCATCGTGGATACGTACGTGTAGTAGCGCGAGCCGATGTCCTGGATATCGAACGCGAGCACGTCGACCGAAGCGAGCATCTCCGGCGTGGGCGCCCGCGTCTCGCCGTACAGCGAGTAGATCGGCAGCCCCGTTCCTTCGTCCGTCGCGTCGCCGATCGCGGAGCCCTCCGCCTCCGTGCCCCGGATCCCGTGCTCGGGGGCGAAGAGCGCCGTGAGTTCCGCGTCCGCGTAGCCGTGCAGGAGGTCGATGGCACTCGTCCCGTCGCGCCCCACGCCGCTCCGGTTCGTGATCAGCCCCACGCGCCGCCCGTCGATGAGATGGGAGGAATCGGCGAGCAGCACATCGATGCCGGGCCGCACCGTCGCTGCGGCCGCGTCCGCTCCCGCCGATCCCGCCCCCGCCTCGCTGGCTTCTGCTCCCGCTTCCGCCGCGCCGGCTCCCGCTTCCGCTCCCGGTCCCCCGCACGCCGCGAGCGCGAGAACGGAGAGGAAACCGGCGAGCGGATTCATCTCGCGCCGCATAGGTTCGGGGCAGCGAGCGCGAGACGCGGGGCGGGCGGAGGTCGACATGGTGCGGAGACTAGAGACGTGGAGCGGCCCCCGAAAGCGGGACGGGCGGGGGAGGGCGGTCGTGCCGGGGCGGACGGTCGCTGCTCTCGGGCTGGCCACGCTCCTCGCCGTCAGCGCGTTTGCCTGCCTCTCCTCCGCGAACCCCGCAGGCTCGGGTCCCGCCAGCCCGGACCCCGCGGCCGCCGGCGCCGTCGGCTCGGCTCCCCCCGGCTCGGTCCCCGCCGGCTCGGTCCCCGCCGGCTCGGACCCCGCCGGTTCGGCACCCGCCGCCGCCGGCGCCGTTGCCGCTTCCCCCGGCGTTCCTCCGGTCGAGCCCACCCTTTCCGCCGAGGCGCGGGCCTGGGTGGAAGAGACGCTCGCCGGTCTCAGCCTGCGGGAACGGGTGGCGCAACTCGTGATGGTGTGGATGAGCGGCGGCTACGCCCCGCGCGACGACGAGGAGTTCACGCGCGTCGAGTCCCTCGTGCGCGACGACGCGATCGGCGGGGTCGTGATCTCGCTCGGAACTCCCCTCGGCTACGCCGCGCGGCTGAACGGGCTGCAGGCCGCGGCCGACGTTCCGCTGCTCGTCGGCGCGGACTTCGAGGCCGGCGCCGGCTTCCGCGTGAGCGGCGTGTTCGCGCTGCCGAACATGCTCGAGATGCCCGGCGCGACGGTCCTCCCCCCCGCGATGGCGCTCGGCGCCGCGGACGACGAGGAATACGCCTACTCCGCGGGCCGGATCACCGGCATCGAGGCGCGGGCCCTCGGCGTCCACATCACCTTCTCGCCCGTGCTCGACGTCAACAACAACCCCGCCAACCCCATCATCAACACGCGCTCCTTCGGGGAGGACCCGCAGCGCGTGGCCGCGCTCGGCGCGGCGTTCATCCGGGGCGCGCACGAAGCCGGCCTGCTCGCCACCGCCAAGCACTTCCCGGGCCACGGCGACACCGGGACGGATTCCCACGTCGCCCTCCCGGTCATTCCCGGCGACCGCGGCCGCCTCGACAGCCTCGAACTCGTCCCCTTCCGGCGCGCGATCGCGGAGGGTGTCGACGCGGTGATGACGGCGCACGTCGCGGCCCCCGGCATCCTCGGCGCCGGAGCCCCGCCCGCCACGCTCTCGCCGTACTTCATGACGGACATGCTGCGCGACGACCTGGGCTTCGACGGCGTCCTCTTCACCGACGCGCTCGACATGGCCGCCATCGCCGACGACTACGGGGCCAGCGAAGCCGCGATCCGCTCGCTGGAAGCGGGGAGCGACGTCCTGCTCATGCCGCGCGAGCCGCTGCGGGCCATCGCGGCCGTCGTCGGCGCGGTCCGCTCCGGCCGGCTCACCGCCGGGCGCATCGAGGCCTCCGTCCGGCGCGTCCTGGAGTTGAAGGCGCGGGCCCGCCTGCACGAAGGCGCGGAGGTCGACCCCGACGCCATCCCCCGGCTCGTCGGCACCCAGTGGCACGAGTCCTTCGCCCGCGGGGTCGCCGCGCGCTCCATCACGCTCGTCCGCAACGAGGCCGGCGCCGTGCCCCTCGACCCGCGCGAGTCGCGCTCCGTGCTCTCCGTGACCTTCGCCGGGACGAACGACCTCGCCGCGGGGCGCGTCTTCAACCGCGAACTCAGCCGGGCGGTACGCGTCCGCCGCGCACGGATCGGCTTCGACGCCCACCCCGATGTCTACGATTCGCTCCTCCGGCGCGCCCGCTCCGTCGACGCCGTCATCTTCTCCGCCTACGTGCGGCCCGGCGCCGCCTCGGACTCCACCGACCTCCCCGAGGAGGTCCGGGACTTCTTCGACCGCCTCGACGCCGCCGGCCGGCCCGCCCTGCTCGTCTCGTTCGGGAGCCCCTACCTACTCACCTCCGTGCCGGACGCGGAGACGTACCTCATCGCGTGGGGCGGGGCGGACGCCTCGCAGGAAGCCGCCGCGCTCGCGCTCCTCGGCGCGCCGATTTCCGGCCGCCTGCCGATCTCGCTCCCGCCCCGCCACGCGCTCGGCGATGGCCTGGCCGTCGGCGAACGTCCGGAAGCCGAGCAGGGTCCGCCGCTCGCGGACGGGCGCATGCGGCTCGCCCGGGAGGAGTGGCCCGTGAACGTGGGGATGGACGGGGATTCGCTCGCCCGCGTGGACCGGATCATCGATGCCGCGATCCGGGACGGCGCGGCGCCCGGCGCGGTGCTCGCCGTCGGACGGGGGGACCGCGTCGTCCGGCTGCGCGGCTACGGAGACCTGGACTGGGCGTCCTCCGCCACGCTCCCGTCCGGGGCGGCCACGACGGATTCGAGTCTGTACGACCTCGCATCGCTCACCAAGGTCGTCGCCACCACGACCGGCGTGATGCAACTCATCGACCGTGGCGACCTCTCCCTCGGCACCCGCATCGGCGAGCACCTGCCGGAGTGGTCTGAGGGGTGGAAGCGCAACGTCACCGTCCGCCACCTGTTGACGCACCAGGGGGGACTGCCGCCCTTCCTTCCCTTCTGGCGCACCCTCCGGGGAGAGGACGCGTACCGCGAGGCGATCGCCGCCCTCGAACCCGATTATGAGCCGGGGGAGGACGGGGACCCGACGGTCTATTCCGACATCGGGTTCATGACGCTGGGGTTCCTGATCGAGGAGATATCGGGACAGCCGCTGGACTACTACCTGCACGAGTCCGTCTTCCGGCCGCTGGGGATGACGGAGACCTGGTTCGAGCCGCCCCGCTCGCTGTACCGGCGCACGGCTCCGACCGAGGTGGACACCGTCTACCGGCACCGGCACGTGCACGGGGAGGTACACGACGAGAACGCCCACGCGCTGGAGGGCGTGGCGGGACACGCGGGACTCTTCTCGTCGGCCCGGGACCTCTCGAAGTTCGCCGCCTGGATCCTCGCCGCCGCGCGCCAAGGGCGAGAGCTTGCCGCCGCCGACCGCCCCCCGCCCGGGCCGTATACCCGATCGTTCTCCGCCCGTCTCGACTCGCCGTCGCCGGAGACCGTCGCGCGGTTCACGGCGCGGGCCGCCCCCGCCTCGAGCCGGGCGCTGGGCTGGGACACTCCCTCCGGGCGCTCGTCGGCGGGGGACTACTTCGGTGAAGACGCGTTCGGGCACACCGGCTTCACCGGCACGAGCTTCTGGGTGGACCCGGAGCTGGACCTCTTCGTCGTCCTGCTCACGAACCGCGTGAACCCGACCCGCGACAACCGGAAGCACATCGCGCTGCGGCGCACGGTGCACGACGCCGTCGCGACCTCGATCCGCGACCGGGACGTCCGGCCCCGCGACCCGGGTGGCGACCGCTGACCTCTCTCGACCTCGCGATCCTCGTCGTCTACCTCGGCGGGATCACCGCCTGGGGGGCGTGGCTCGGCAGGGGCGCGCGCGGGGGAGAAGAGTATTTTCTGGGCCGGCGCGACCTGCCGTGGGTCGTCGTCCTCCTGTCCGTCGTGGCGACGGAGACGAGCACGCTCACCTTCCTCTCCATCCCCGGCATCGCGTACGGCGGGTCGCTCGCCTTCGTGCAGATCGCGGCGGGCTACGTGCTCGGGCGGATCGCGGTCGCCTCCTGGCTGCTGCCGGCATATCGCGAGGGACGGCTGCGGACGGCCTACGAGTTGCTGGAGGCCCGGTTCGGGACGGAGACCCGGCGGCTGACCTCCGGCATCTTCATGATCACGCGCCTCCTCGCGGATTCCGTGCGGCTCTTCGCGACGGCCATTCCGCTCACACTCGTCACCGGGTGGCCGCTCATCGCCTCCGTGCTCGTGATCGGGGCCGTCACCTTCATCTATACCTTCATCGGCGGCATCCGCGCCGTCGTCTGGGTGGATGCCTCGCAGATGGCGCTCTACCTGGCCGGCGGGCTCATCGCGCTCGTCGTCCTCGGCGGCGCCCTGCCCGGCGGCTGGCCCGAGATCCTCGCCCGCGCCGGGGAAGCCGGGAAGCTCACCGTCATCGACCCCTCCCTCGACTTCGGGCGACCCTACACGCTGTGGGCCGGGCTGCTCGGCGGCGCCTTCCTCTCCATGGGTTCGCACGGCGCGGACCAGCTCATCGTCCAGCGCCTCCTCGCCTGCCGCGATCTCGCCGCGAGCCGCCGCGCCCTCGTCGGCAGCGGCTTCGCCGTCCTCTTCCAGTTCACCCTTTTCCTCTTCGTTGGCTTGGGCCTCTGGGCGTGGTACGACGGAGCCGCCTTCGTGCGCGCCGACGAGATCTTCGCCGGATTCATCGTTGAAGCGCTCCCGGCCGGCGTCCGCGGCCTGCTCATCGCGGGCGTGTTCGCGGCAGCCATGTCTACACTCTCCAGTTCGATCAACGCGCTCTCATCCACTGCGGCCTACGACTTCTGGGCGGCGGCCCGTCCGGAGGCGGACGAGCGGCGGATCCTGCGCGTGGGGAGGATCGCGGCGGTGGCGTGGACGGTGCTGCTCGTGGCGGCGGCGATCGGGTTCATCCCCCTGAGCGAGGAGAGCACCGCCGTGGAGGTGTCGCTCGGGATCGCGTCGCTCGTCTACGGCGGACTGCTGGGGGCGTTCGCGCTCGCCCGCTTCTCGCGCCGGGCCACGAGCGGCTCGGCCCGGCTCGGGATCGTGCTCGGGATCGGATCCGTCACCTCGATCTGGATCGGGGCGCGGGACGCCGTTGCCTGGCCCTGGTTCGTCCTCATCGGCACGGCGATCACCGTGGCGGTCGGCCTCCTCGCCGGTTCCCGCCGCGGTTCGCGCGCGTCGGAGTGAACTCGCGGGGATGAAGTCGCAGGGATGAAGTCGCGGGGATGAAGTCGCGGAGAGCACGCGTACTGGCGGCCGCCGCCGTGGTGTGGGCGGCCGCCTGCGGCGACGGCGAGCCCGACGTCATGGGACCCGCCCCGGTGCCGAACCGCGCGCCGGAGCCGGTGGGGACGATTCCCGCGCGGACGCTGCCCGTCGGGGACACGGCGACCGTGGACGTGGCGCCCCACTTCCGCGACCCCGATGGCGATGTCCTGTCCTACACCGCCACGTCATCGAATGCGGACATCGTCGGCGTTTCGCTGTCCGGCAGTTCCGTGACGGTCACCGCCGTCGCCAGGGGGGTCGGCACGATCACGGTGACCGCAACCGACGGAGAAGGCCTGGCCGCCCAGCAGAGCTTCGAGGTCACGGTCCCGAACCAGGCGCCCGCGGCCGGGGACACGATCCCGGCCCAAACGCTGTTCACGGGCGAGACGGCGACGGTGGACGCCTCCGCCCACTTCCGCGACCCGGACGGCGACGCGCTCACCTTCGCGGCGACCTCGTCCGCTCCCGAGGTCGCGACGGTCACGGTGACCGCGACCGATCCGGAGGAGGCCGCCGTCGCCACATCGTTCGACGTCACCGTCGGGCGCGCCACGACTCCCTTCGACATCGAACTCGTTTTCGCGACGCCCATGACCGGCGCGCAGGAGGCCGCGTTCCAGCGGGCGGCGGAACGCTGGATGGCGATCCTGGCGCCGACGGACCTCCGCGACGCGCAGTTGAACCGGACGCTGGGTTGCGGCAGCGATCCGCTATTCCAGCGCCACGTGGAGGCGATCGACGACCTGATGATCGTGGTGGCGGTGGTCGAAATCGACGGTCCGAGCGGGGTTCTGGGACGTGCCGGGCCCTGCTGGCTCCGGACCGCATCATCGTTGCCCCTGTACGGTCGGATCATGATGGACGCCGCCGACCTCGGGCGGCTCGGGACCCGAGACCTGGAGGAGGTGATCCTCCACGAGATGGGTCATGTGCTCGGCATCGGCCTTGTCTGGCAGCGTCTCGACCTGCTCCGGAATCCCGCCTCGGCAACGTCGGCGCCGGACACGCACTTCACGGGCCCGCTGGCCATCGCGGCGTTCGACGAGGCGGGCGGCACGGGCTACCGCGGCGCAAAGGTGCCCGTGGAGAACGAGGGCGGCCAGGGATCGCGGAACAGCCATTGGAGGGAAGCCGTCCTCGCGCTGGAACTCATGACGCCGTTCCAGCACCTCGGCGAGGCCGAACCGCTGAGCGCGATCACCATCCAGTCGCTCGCCGATCTCGGCTACGAAGTCGACCTGGAGCCGGCCGAACCCTACCGGTTGCCCAGCCCGGACCTGGCGCGCGCCCTCGAGGAGGCGCCGAGAATCCCCTACGGAGACGACATCTGGAGAGGCCCCCTGATCTTCGTCGACCCCAACGGCCGCATCACCCGCGTGATCCCCAGGTAAGGAGACGGCGCCGGCGTCAGGCGGGCTCCGGCCGGCTGAACCCGTGCACCACGGTCTCGGAGAGGGTCGCGAACTGCGCGGCCATCTCCTGGCGCATCGCGTCGAATCGCGCGTCGATGTCCTCGCCCATCGTGTCGAGTCGCGCCTCGAATCCATCCATCCGCGCGTTGACGTTCTCATGCAGACGGGCGACGTGTTCGCGAACATCGACGTAGTCAACCCGCAGTCTGGATATATCGTTGGCGAGAGCGACGAACCGGCCCTCCCACTTCACGTCCAGCGCGTCGAAGCGGTTGTCGATGGCCTCGAAACGATGGCCTATCGACACGAAGCGGCCGTCCATGGCGTCCAGGCGGCCGTCCATGGCGTCCAGGCGGCCGTCCATGGCGTCCAGGCGGTTCTCGACGGCCTCGAAGCGGCGGTCGATGGCCTCGAAGCGCGGCTCGAGCGCCTGCACGAGCGCGGCAACCAGGGCCGCATCGCGGTCGTTACGTGTGAATCTGCGGATCAGCAACGTCCACCTCGCATCCGGAGTAGCGTGACGCCCAACCATGCCCGGCGCCATCAACGGGCCATAAACCGGGCTCCGGATCCCGGTGCTCCCCACGGCCCGCCACACCAACGTAGCCGCTCCGGCCCCCGCGCGCGCACCGGGCCGGCAAGCTGGCCCCGGGTACGTCGAACTGCCGCGCGACCGCCTCATCGTCGCTCACCGAACCTCGATGCCCTGCTCCGCGGCGATCCGCATGTCCCTCTCGGAGTACTCGACGGCCCACGTTTCTCCGTTCCGTCGGTTGATCCGGGCAAGAGCACCGTCGATGTGCTGACATTCGGTCACCGCCCGGGCGAATCCCTCCACGCAATCTCGGCTGTGCGTCGTCGCCAGCACCTGAACGTTGTTGGCCTCCGCAGTTTCCAGAACCATGCGCCAGAAGCGCTCTTGCAGGGAGTGATGGATGCCGTCTTCGGCTTCGTCGATCACCAGGAATCCGTCGCGGCTGTTGGCCAGAGCGAGCGCCACCCCGAACACCCGCACGGCCCCGTCCCCCAGACTCTTCAACGGAACAGGCACGGGATCGTCCTCCAGCTCCACGATCACTCGACTACGTCGCGGTCGGCGGCCTGCGCGTTCCCCGACCACAGCCGCGCGCTCAGCCGCGTTCACCACGAGCTTCAAGGCGTCAACGACCTTGTCCTCGTCTGGGGTCAACTCAACGTCGTTCCACCATTTCGCGATCCTGTCGTCTCCCAGTACGCCCGGGCCCAGGGAAAGGCACCGCCGGCCACGCGCCGCCAGCGCTCGGACGGCCTCGAGGGCGGCGGTCTTCCCCACACCGTTTTTTCCAGTGAGCAGCGTCACCCGACCGAGCCGGCCGATCGAAAGCTCCCGGATGCCCCGAAACCCGGTGATGGCCAGGTGTGGGAGATGGAGTCGGTTCCCGGGTGTTTCTTGAGTCATGGAGTCTCCAGCCACGCGGATCGGGAGGGCGAAAACGCTACCTCCCTCAGGTTGCGGGCTCGCCGAAGGATTCGAGGCGACGCAACCAGGCGTCGAATCTCGGGCATTCGCTTCGTATCCGGTTCAGCCCGATTTCAGCCGCCAGCGGAGGGCCGTCCAGTCGCTTCCGGTAGCTCGGAATCAGCCGCTTGATACGTTTGCTCGGTGCGGTCGTGGGACTGTCGTTGATGTCCTCCGGCGTCTCGAAGTCGGAGCGGATCGATCTGAGATCCGCGACCGGGGCCTCGGGGAGAACGATCGGTAATGCGTCTACCTTCGAGAACAACAGTGCCTCGAACTCGTGCATCTGGACGTACGGGAACACGAATCGCTCGTCGGATGGTTCGATGCTCTCGCGGATCGCCCGGAGGAGGTCGTCGGGCGACATGGTTCCCTTGCCTCTGAACCCGTAGAAGTCCACCAGGGAGGTTACGGCGTCGAAATTGGCCTGCAGTGCCCGCATTTCCCGTGCGAGCAGGCCTATTGAGACGTTGCCCCCGCCTTCTCCCCTGCCGCGCGCCCGCCCGACGGTCACAGGTGTGACATACACGCCCCGGCTTTGGAGGTGGGCCGCCAGCGAGTCCTTGACGAACTCCTCCTCCGTCTGCCCCTCCACGGAGATGGCCAAACGGGTCAAGGCCGTCCACCCAGCAGGTTCTTCTGCCAGAGTTCTCCCAGCGTGTAATCTTCAAGCCATTCGCGAAGCTGATGCGTCTCCCGCGGGCTCAGCACCGTCCGCCCGTCCTCAAGTTCGAGCACGAAGACCTGATCGAGTTCGAACGCGTCAACGAGGAGGGGTGATTGGGTCGCCACGATGATCTGCCGACTCTCGGCCAGCGCAAGGATCATGTCGCCCACAAGTGCGACCGCCTTCGGATGGAGGCCGAGTTCCGGTTCGTCGAGCAGCAGCACGCCCGGCAGCATCTCCGCGGGCAGGTTCAGCAGGGTGGCGAGAGCGAAGAAACGCAGCGAACCGTCCGACGTGAGGTGCGCGCCGTAGGTCTTGTCCGAATGCTTGGACCGCCAGCGCAAGGCGACTTTTCCGTACTGCTCCTCGATCTCGAATCGATCGAACCCCGGCAGTACGCGCCGAATGTGACGGCAGATGACGTCGTAACGGCGCCGATCCTCCTGTTCCAGCCGGTACAGTATGGCCGGCAGGTTGCCCCCGTCAGCTCGCATGTACCCGCTCTCGTCGGCGTCCCAGTTCTTCTTGAATTTCGAGGTGGCGCCGGTGTTGTGGAATTGATAGGCGGCGCAGTCCCTCAGCAGATGAGTCACCACGCGCGCGGTTCGAGCACGGACTTCGGACGCTGGCTCCGGCTCGTTCGGCTGCCTCGCCTCGACGATGAGGGCCTCTCGATGTCCGCTGCCCAGAGAGTTCCATGGCGCGTTACCATCGAAACGGCTGTAGCGAAACGCCTCGTCGACGAATAACAGCTGGTCGGGATGGGCGAAGGCGAGCTTGAACCGGTAGTCGTTCCGCCCGGTGTCCGTGCGTATTGCGATCTCGGCATCCAGACGCGGCGTGGTCTCGTTCCCTCCGTGCAGCTGGTCGTCCGCGCCGCCTTCGATGCCGACGAACTCCGCCAGCTGCCGCGACTTCAGCATCCAGCTCAGCATGTTGAAGAACTTCACGAAGTTGGATTTTCCCGAGCCGTTCGCGCCGATCAGTACGTTCGCGCCCGCCCCCGGCGAGAACTCGACGTCGGCCAGCGAGCGGAAACCCTGGATGTGGATGCGCTCGATGTGGGTGTGGTCGCTCATGGTCGAGGGGTTCCTCCAGGTGTCATTGCCGCGTGGCGTCCTCGATCGACGCACATGTTGTTTCAAAGCCGCACCAAGCTCGCGCGCCCTGCCTTGACGGAGCAAGCGAGAGGCGGAAGCGCACCGGGCCCTCAAGCTGGCGCGGGGGTGGCGGGCGCGCCTACGATGCCGGGCTATGGAAGACTCGAACGCTCTCATCGTGCGGGGGGCGCGGGAGCACAACCTCCGCGACGTCGACGTCGAACTGCCGCGCGACCGGCTCATCGTCGTCACCGGGCTCTCCGGCTCCGGGAAGTCCTCGCTTGCCTTCGACACCATCTACGCGGAGGGGCAGCGCCGCTACGTCGAATCCCTCTCCGCCTACGCCCGGCAGTTCCTCGGCGTCATGGAGAAGCCCGACGTCGACGTCATCGAGGGACTCTCGCCCGCCATCGCGATCGAGCAGCGCACCGCCGGCGGCAACCCGCGCTCCACCGTCGGCACCGTCACCGAGATCTACGACTACCTCCGCCTCCTGTGGGCCCGCGCCGGCACTCCCCACTGTCCCGCGTGCGGCAGCCCCGTGCGCCCGCAGTCGCCGTCGGAGATCGCGCAGCAGATCCTCGGCTGGCCCGCCGGCGCCCGCATCGAGGTCCGCGCCCCGCTCGTCAGGGGACGGAAGGGCGAATTCCGCGACCTGTTCGAGCGCACGCTCAGTGAAGGCTTCGTGCGCGCGCGCGTGGACGGCGAACTCGTCGACCTCTCCGACCCGCCGCTGCTGAACCGGCGCCGGAACCACGACATCTCCGTCGTCGTCGACCGGCTCGTCGTGCGCGCCTCGGACCGCGAGCGGCTGGCGGACTCCGTGGCGACGGCCCTCGGCATGGCCGACGGCGTCGTCGAGGTCGCCCTCCACAACGGCGCGGGCGAGAACGGCGCCGGCGAGGCCACCGGCGGGAGCGCGGAGGGCGACGGGGAGACGCGGCACCTGTTCAGCGAGCGCTACGCCTGCCCGGGCTGCGGACTCGGCATGCCGGAACTCGAGCCCCGGCAGTTCTCCTTCAACTCGCCCTTCGGCGCCTGCCAGGAGTGCGACGGGCTCGGCTCGCAGCGCGTCCCCAACGCCGACCTCATCGTGGGCGGCGACCGGATCTCCATCCTCGAGGGCGTCCTCCTCCCTCTGGGCGCGCCGAGTTATGGCGCCCGCCGTCACGCCCTCGCGCGCCTCGCGCGCAAGCTGCACTTCGACCTCAACACCGTCTGGGGCGACCTGAACCCGGACCAGCAGGAGGCGATCCTCTACGGCGACACCGATATGGGATGGGAAGGGGCCGTCGCCGCCACCCTGCGCCGTTACCACGAGACGACGAGCGAGCGCGTGCGCCTCTCGCTCGAGGAGTACATGACGCTCTCCACCTGTCTCGCCTGCGAGGGCGGGCGGCTGCGTCCCGAGAGCCGGGCCGTCACCCTGGAGGGACTCTCCCTCCCCGCGCTCACCGCGCAGTCCGTGGCCGAACTCCGCCCGCTCCTCGGCGGCTGGCTCGAGCGCGCCCGCGCCGCCGGCGGCCAGGCGGCCGAGATCCGCGTCCCCATCCTCAAGGAGGTCGTCGAGCGGCTCGAGTTCCTCGACCACGTGGGGCTCGGCTACCTCACCCTGGCGCGCTCCGCCGGCACGCTTTCGGGCGGCGAGGCCCAGCGCATCCGCCTCGCGACCCAGATCGGGAGCCGCCTCGTCGGCGTCCTCTACGTGCTCGACGAACCCAGCATCGGCCTCCACCCGCGCGACAACCGCAAGCTGCTCCAGACACTCGGCGCCCTGCGCGACCTCGGAAACACCGTCCTCGTCGTCGAGCACGACGAACTCACGATCCGCCGCGCCGACCACATCGTCGACATGGGGCCGGGGGCCGGGCGCGAGGGCGGGGAAGTCGTCGTCTCCGGCGACATCGACCGCCTCCTGGCCGACGAACGCTCCCTCACCGCGGCCTACCTGCGCGGAGAGCGCGAGATCCCCGTCCCCGAACGCCGCCGCGCCCCGGACCATGGCCGGCTCGTCGTGCGCGGCGCCCGCGAGCACAACCTGCGGGCGATCGACGTCGAGTTCCCGCTCGGGACCTTCATCTGCGTGACCGGCGTGTCCGGCTCCGGCAAGTCCACCCTCGTCGAGCAGATCCTCTACCGCCGCCTGGCGCGCGAGATCTACCGCTCCAAGCTCGTCCCCGGCGCCCACGACGCGATCGAGGGCCTTGAACTTTTCGACAAGGTTATCGACGTCGACCAGAGCCCCATCGGCCGCACCCCGCGCTCGAACCCGGCCACCTACACCGGCCTCTTCACCCCCATCCGCGAACTCTTCGCCCGCCTGCCCGAGTCGAACATCCGCGGCTACGCGCCGGGGCGGTTCAGCTTCAACGTGAAGGGCGGGCGCTGCGAACCCTGCCGTGGCGACGGCCTCGTGAAGATCGAGATGCACTTCCTGCCCGACGTGTACGTCCCCTGCGACATCTGCCGGGGACGCCGCTACAACCGCGAGACGCTCGAGGTCCTCTACCGGGGGCGGAGCATCGCCGACGTGCTCGCGATGAGCGTGGACGAGGCGCTCGAGTTCTTCGACGCCGTGCCGTCGGTGAAGCGCCGCCTGGGCACGCTTTCCGATGTCGGCCTCGGCTACGTGACGCTGGGCCAGCCCGCCACCACGCTCTCCGGCGGCGAGGCCCAGCGCGTGAAGCTCGCCACCGAACTCGCGAAGACGAGCACCGGCCGCACCGTCTACATCCTCGACGAGCCCACCACCGGCCTCCACTTCGAGGACGTGCGCCTCCTGCTGCGCGTCCTCCACCGGCTCGCCGACCGCGGCAACACGATCATCGTCATCGAGCACCACATGGACGTCGTGAAGACGGCCGACTGGGTCATCGACATGGGGCCGGAGGGCGGGGCGGGGGGCGGCCTCGTCGTCGCCGCGGGCCCCCCGGAACTCGTGGCCGCGACCCCCGGCAGCCACACCGGCCGGCACCTCGCCTCGCTCCTGCCGGAGCCGAGCGGAACCTTGGCCATATAAGCGGTGTAGGGGGCCGTATCAGCGTGCGGTGCGGCGCAGCAACACTTGGCGGAATACTTGACGGCAGGTGAAGATCGGTGCCATACTCCAGGTTACGCGGGGGAGTGGGTGGTGGAGAGTGTGGTGGGGCCTGCCTCGAATCCCCCCGAAAAAACGTGATCCGAAGCGACGGTTTCACGAACTTGCTCGACCGAAGGAAACATCGAAGAAAACAAGGCGTTTTTGCGGCTTCCGGCGCTCTTGCCACCCTGTGAGAGCGTGGGTATGTTCAGCCCGATTTGCGGGCTGGGGTGTGGTGCATCGTTCGTTGACGGTGGTATGTTGATCGATCGAGTCGGCCATACACCCGAAGGACTTCATCCTGAGGAGGAGTGAAGAATGAGAAAGGGTACCAAAAGGCTGTTGACGGTCGGGGCGGTCCTGACCATCGGCGCTTGCGGTGACACCGTAGAGGTCGTCCCGCCGGCGTTCCCGGACATTCCGCCCATCACCATTCCACCGCCGGTAATTCCGCCGCCTCCGCCGCCGCCTCCGCCGCCGCCGCCTCCGCCTCCGCCTGTTAACCAGGCTCCAGCGGCAGTCGGCACGATTCCGGCGCACACGGTGGGCGTGGGTGGAACGGCTACCGTTCCGGCGGCCGGCTACTTCAACGACCCGGACGGCGACGCGCTGACGTTCAGCGGTTCTTCGTCCAACGACGGCATCGTCACGGTGAGCCTTGAGGGTTCGACCGCGACGGTCACGGGTGTTACCGAAGGAAGTGCCGTTGTCACGATAACGGCGGCCGACCCCTCCGGCGCCCAGGCCAACCAGGGCTTCGCCGTCACCGTCGAGGCAGCGTCCAGGAACGCGGCCCCCGTTGCGGTGGGCACGATTCCCGGCTCCAGGCTCCAGATCGGCGGCACGTCGACCATCGACGTGGCCGGCTACTTCAACGATCCGGACGGCGACGAGCTGTCCTACACGGGCGCCAGCTCGAACGAAGCCGTCGCGACCGTCGCGATGGAGGGCTCCACCGCCACGATCAGCGCGATCGCGTCCGGTGACGCCGTCATCACGATCACCGCGAGCGACGGATCCGCTTCGGTCTCCCAGGGCTTCCGCATCGATGTTCCGGAGGGTCCGGAGGCGGCCACGCTCGTGATCACGAGGCTGCTGGATGCCGAGCGGCAGCAGATCAGCGATCCAATGGATATTTCGGGCACGATCTACGCGGTGCTCGATGTGCAGTCGAACGATGAGACGTGGACGGAGATCGGCCTCACGCTGAACGGCGAGACCGTGACGCCCATGTGCCGCGGCACGGGCAGCACCTCCGCCGACGTCGCCGTGGGCCCCGGACTCGCCGCCGCAGGGCAGGTCGAGATCGAGTGCGCCCTGACAACCAACGACGTCGTGGGCGAGTGCGTGGGGATGCAGCTCATGCCCAAGTACGCCAACGGCGAGTACGAGTTGGGCGCCTTCCTCACGACCGATGAGGACGCCACGCGCGAAGTCGTCGCCTCTCAGTCGATCGCGCTCGATAACCCCAACTACGTGATGCTCTCTCACAGCGCGGGCAGCGAGTCCGCGGTTGCTGGCGGCACCACCTTCTACGGCGGCCCGGCCGGGGACGACGAGAGCAACGTCAACTCCTTCCACGCCTGCCCGGTGGCCTTCAATGGCACCATGGTGAGCGAGATGTCGCTTCACGCGATGGTAACCGGCCCCGACGCCTCGGCACTCGACGATGCCCCGCCGGCGCTTGCCTTCTCGGCGCTGAGCAACGGTACTCCCAGGAACGGCGTGGCCCGGGTCGACAAGGAAGCTCCGTTCACCTGGAGCGTTAATCCGGGGATCAACTGGAACGTCGAGAACACGGCGGGCGAGAACGAGCACTGGCTCATCAACGGCGGCGACATCAAGGATGACGGCGGCCTGCTGGTGACCGACGAGTTCCGCGGAGACGAGGAAGCGAAGCTCGGCCCGCTCCACTTCGACTACAAGGGACCCACCTTCGACACCGACGCCGGCGACAGGGGAATCTCCCTCCACCTCGGTGGCACCACCGTCGTGGGTGTGATGAACACGTACTATTCCGCCGGCAACTTCAGAGTCAACGGCCTGGACGACGCCGGCGTGGGCGGAGAGACCGCCGGCTTCGCCGTGGGCGACTGCTCCGTGGCCGCCAACAGCGACGGCGACCGTCGGACGGCCTTCGTGGCCCTCGAGGGGCTCGGGGACGTGGGCGGCATCGGCGACCTGCCGGAGGACGACCCCAACAGCGACTTCGACGACGACGATGGCGCCAACTGCTATCTGGCCGAGGTTACCGCGATCTACGACAAGCTCATGAACGCGCGGGCCCCGCGGTCGGGCAACAGCACGATCCAGACGGCAGCCGCCTTCGGCGTCGACAAGGGCGATCCCGAGCTGAGCGACGCCGAGCCGGATGAGGCCGGCCTGGTGCTGGGTGCTGGTGCCGTGCTCTCCCTCGACGTCGAGGATCCGGATCTCGCCACCGGTGAGCCCGGCAGCGGCATCGACGAGGTCAGGTGGTGGGTGGGCAGCCTCAGCTTCACCCACCCGCGTACCACCGTCAAAGGCACTGTCGACGGGTCCAGCGGAACCGTTGAGATCAACACCGACCTTACGGCCCGTGCGAGCTCCTCGGGCGAGGGTGCGCGCAGGGTGAACGTGCAGGTTCGGGACGGCGCCACGCCCGTGAACGCGACTTCCACGAGCTTCTCCTTCATTCGGGATACGAAGCCGCCGACCTTCACGCTGAGCAGGACCCAGGGCGACATCAGCCCGCAGTCGGCCACGGCGGTCACGGTCAGCGTGGGCGGGACCATTTCCGACGCGAACGTGATCCGCTCGGCGGAGCTCCAGCTGCGGCGAGTGAACGCGGGTCAGACCTGCGCAACCGCCGACACGCTTCCGCGGCGAGAGGGCGGGAACACGCGCGTCTCGCGCAACAGGGTCGATCTCGAGAACGACACCAACGCGATCACCTTCGACGAGACGTTCACGATCCGGAGGAACGGTACCGGAGCCGGAACCGAGAACCTCTGCTTCTATCTCGATTCCGAGGACGTCGCGGTCGAGCCCAACGGTCGGGACGACGGCAACGCAGGGGACTACGTACTCAACGAGTTCATGGTGGCGTGGCCTGATGGCCGTCCGCCTCCCGGCCCGACGTTCGAGTTCTCGACCGCGGACGACAACACCAGTCCGACGACGTTCACGGATGCGGACTCGATTCGCGTGGCCGAAGGCACTGAAGCGTCAGCCAACATGGGCTACTGGGTCCGGCTGACGAACGTCGCGACGGCGGCCCCGACGGCGACCGCGCCCCTCGCGGTGGCGGTCAGCGCGCCGCCTGGGTCTGGGGTGACAGTGACTCCCGCGACCCTGAGCCTCACGTCAGCGACGGACAGTGCGTTGGTGACGGTCGCGATCGCTCACGACCTGAACCTGGCGTCCGAAATGCACATGGTGTCCCATACGGCGACGGGCTACGACGCCGCGTCGTTCCCGGTGCGCGTGCTGGACGATGACTTCGCGCTCTCCACGAGCGTGATGTCCGTGACCGAGGATGCGGACAGCGCTACGGTGATCATCACGGCCACGGCGGGCACCGCGCCCACGGACGCGGCCGGGACCGTGCTAGCGGTGGGAGCGACAGGTATTGGCGGCGCAACCGCCGACGATTTCCGCGTGACCTCGGACGCTGATGGTGACAACAACATCACGATTCCGATGGGCATGACGTCGGCGATCGACACCGTGTACGTGACCGCGCTCGATGATGCGGAGATGGAAGAGGTCGGTAATGCGATTGAGTTCGCCGTCAGCGCCAACGCCGCTGTGGAAGGGATCTACGTGGCGCCGACTTCGATCATGATCGTTGACGTCGATCCGGACATCAGCGTAACGCTGAGTCACACCTCTCTGGATGAGGGATCGGGTGCGACGCAGGTGACGGTCACGGCGACGTTGGGTGCGCCGTCCGATGGGATCCTAACGTTCACGATCGGGGATGTCGCGGCGTGCGCCGCGGTTGAGACCTCCGTTGCCGGAGGGACATTCAGGATCGACCGGGGTCAGTCCTCGGCCAGCGGGACGGTGACGGTGACGCCGGTGGCGAACATCGACGACGGCAACACGGACTGCGCCGTTCCGGTTACCGTTGATCCGACAGCCAAGGCCAACACGGTGAACTGGACGCTCCAGGCGGCCGAGGTGACGATCGTCAACGCGGACGACTCCTCGACCTAACCACAACTCCCGTCCCTGGACGGGACCAGGCAGTAAAGGAAGAGGGCCCCGCACTCGCGGGGCCCCTTTCTTTTAAATTCCCACTATTCCCATTCAACGCGGTCAGGGGTAACTGCCAGGTGATCACGGTGTCAGGACAATCCCCGTGCCGACGCAGTTTTCGTCGAACGTTCGCTCTCGGAGCCGCCTTCGTGGGTCTGAGCTGGCTGGCGGGCTGCGGCGATTCGACCACGGATCCGGTGCCTCCGCCGCCTCCGCCCCCGGATCCGCCCCGGGCGACGGCGGTCGCGGTCAGCCCGGCGGCGGCCGAGTTGAACGCGCTGGGCGCGACCGTGCAACTCACGGCGGAGGTCCGCGACCAGAACGGGCAGGTGATGGCGGGGGCTGCGGTCACCTGGACGTCCGGCAGCCCCGGAGTGGCGACGGTCAACGCGTCGGGCCTCGTGACGGCGGTGGGCAACGGGACGGCCACGATCACGGCCACGGCGGGCTCCGCATCGGGGAGCGCGACGGTCACGGTGGCCCAGGCGGACCGGGCCGTGCTCGTCGCGCTCTACGAAGCCACCAACGGCTCCGGATGGCTCGAGAACGGGGGCTGGCTGTCGGACCAGCCGATCGGAGAGTGGCACGGCGTGACGACCGCGCCGGACGGCCGCGTCACCGCCCTGCGGCTCTCGGCGAGCAACCTGGTCGGGTCGATTCCACCGGAACTCGGTCGCTTGGCGCGCCTGGAGACGCTCGACTTCGAGCGTAACAGGCTGGCGGGGCCGATTCCGCCCGAACTCGGCACACAACTTCCAACGTAATCCATCAAGATCTACCAAATAGTCCATAACACGTTATTGGACAACGTGTTCTGTAGTATCCCCGGCGCTCTACCGTCCCTTGTGGTCCATCGCCATCCGGTGTATTCTTCCCGGTGTAGTGCTGCAATGAGTGATACATGACGAGGAAGGAACCCCACGATGAAGCGACCGAGGACACTCTCCGCCGCCTTCGTTCGGACGGTCAACCGGCCCGGCGTCTACGGCGACGGGCGGGGCGGACGCGGGCTGAGCCTTCGCGTCCACCGGACACGCGATGGCCGGATCACCAAGACATGGCGTCAGCGCGTGCGGATCGAAGGCCGCCTAACCTCGATCGGACTCGGGCCGTACCCCGAGGTGACGCTCGCCGAGGCCCGGCAGAAGGCACTGGACAACAGCCGGGGCGTCCTCTTGGGCCAGGACCCGCGCGGGCGCGGTGTTCCGACGTTCGCCGAAGCCGCCGAGCGGACCATCGAGCTTCACCGTGAGGCGTGGAAGGCGGGGAGCCTGCTTCCCGAGCAGTGGGAGTCCACGTTCCGCCTTCACGCCGCCCCGCTCCTCGACAAGCGGGTGGACCGGATCGAGAGCGCGGACGTGCTCGCCTGCCTCTCGCCGATCTGGAACTCGAAGCCCGCGGCGGCGCGGAAGGCCCAGCACCGCATCACCGCCGTCTTCCGCTGGTGCATCGGTCGAAACTACCGGGCGGACAACCCGGTGGACCGGGCGGTCGTTGCGCTGCCGAAGGCGAACGGCCACACGACAACCCACCACCGCGCGCTCCCGCACGGCGAGGTCGCCGCCGCGCTCCGGGTGGTTCGCCGGACCACCGACACGCATCCTTCGGCGGCTCTGTGCGTCGAACTGATCGTCCTCACCGCCGTCCGTCCCGGCGAAGCGAGGGGCGCGCTTTGGGACGAGATCGACATGGACGGGGCGACGTGGACGATCCCGGCCTTGCGGATGAAGGCGGGCCGCGAGTTTGCGGTCCCACTCAGCACCGCCGCGCTCGACGTTCTGGAGCGGGCGCGCAAGCTGTCTCCCGAATCGTCGCTGGCATTTCCGTCGCGGACCGGCGGACCGCTTCCGCCGAAAGCGCCTCTCAGGGTGCTCAAGCGGGCCGGGGTCGCCTCGACACTGCACGGATTCCGGTCGAGCGCCCGGTCGTGGATGGCCGAGTCGGGCGTCCCGGCGGAGGTCGCGGAGGCCTGCC